>NZ_JBHSCH010000012.1:0-79715 GCF_042651065.1 Teichococcus aestuarii | reverse complement strand
GTCCGGGCGGGCGGCGGCGCGGGCGGCGAGGTCCTGCCGCGCTATCGCCGCGCGCAGCGCCGCCAGCGTGGCGCGCGCGTCGCCCGTCAGGCGCAGCGCCTCGTAGTTGCGGCCGATCTCCAGCGGATCGGGGTCGATGTGGATGTAGCGGGCATCGGGCGGGTAGAGCGTCCAGCTATCCGTGCCGTTCTGGTTGGTGCGGTTGCCCACCAGCAGCACCACATCGGCCTCCGCCACCAGCGGCCGCAGCGCGCGGGCGCGGGCGCCCTGCCCCATCGTGTTGCCGACGACGCCGACCGAGAGCGGATGCGTCTCCGCCACGCTGCCCTTGCCCATGAAGGTGGTGGCGACGGGCAAATGCGCCTCCTCCTGCAGCGCCGCCAGCTCCGCCGCCGCGCCGGAGAGATGCACGCCGCCGCCGGCGATGACGATGGGCCGCGCCGCCCCCGCCAGCAGCGCCGCCGCCTCCTCGATGCGCGCCGCCTCCGGCTGCGGCCGGTCCAGCGGGTAGCTGCCGAGATTGGCGCGGCGCCGCGCCACGGGGGCGGCCCGCTCCAGCAGCAGGTCGGCCGGCAGCAGCAGCACGGCGGGGCCCGGCCGGCCGGAGGTGGCGGCGACGAAGGCCATGTCCACGTAATCCTCCAGCCGGTCCGCGCGGTCGATGCGGCGGACGAACTTGGCCACCGGGTCGAACATCCTCAGGTGGTCGAATTCCTGGAAGGCGTTGCGGTCGGCGCTGTCGCGCGTCACCTCCTGCACCAGCGCGATGACCGGCACGCTGGCCTTCAGCGCCTCGGCCAGCGGCGGCACCAGCAGGGTGGCGGCCGGCCCGTTCTGCGCCGTGACGATGCCGACCTTGCCCGAGATGCGCGCATAGCCGTCGGCCATCGTGCCGCCCATGTTCTCCTGCCGGTAGACCTTCTGCGCGATGCCGGCATGCGGCGCGGCGAGATGGAAGGCCGAGGGCAGGCTCTGCCCGAAGGTCAGGGTGACGCCGTGGCGGGCGAGCGCCTCGGCCAGGCGCAGGGCGACGGTCGCGTTCGCCGCGAGGGAGGGGGCGCTGTCTGGCATCCGGGGGTTTCCTCGTGGTATTTGGTGTTTGCTATAGCAAATGCCGGTTTGCTTGACACGTCAAGGGCGCCCCCCGATGAGTCCCGCCGCCATGGATGCCCTTCCCCCGCTTGCCCCCGTCGACCGCGAGGAAAGCCTCGCCGGCAAGGTCTATCGCCGCCTGCGCGCCGCGCTGATGTCCGGCCGCCTCTCGCCCGGCCAGAAGCTGGTGCACCGGCTGCTGGCGCAGGAGATGCAGGTGAGCCCGACGCCGGTGCGCGAGGCGCTGCTGCGCCTGGTCTCGGAAGGCGGGCTCGACCTCGACGCGCGCGGCATCGCCTGGGTGCCGCGCCTGGCGCCGGAGCGCTACAACGAGATCATGGAGCTGCGGGTGGAGCTGGAAGGCCGCGCCGCCGCCCGCGCCGCCGAGCTGGCCACGCCGGAGGACATCGCCGCGCTGCGCGCCATCCATGCCCGCGTCGCCGAGGGCCGGCTGCGCAACGATGCGCGCATGGTGCTGACCGAGAACGAGCTGTTCCATTTCCACACCATCGCCCTGGCGCGGATGCCGGTGCTGCAGCGCATGGTGGAGAGCCTCTGGGTGCAGGCCGGCCCCACCATCAACCTGCTGTTCACCGTGCCGCGCCCCGTGGCGCCGCAGGACCACCCGCATGTGGCGCTGCTCTCGGCGCTGGCGGCGCGCGACGCCGCCGCAGCCCGCGCCGCCGTGGAGCGCGACCTGCGCGAGCATGGCGCCGTGCTGGCGGACATGCTGGCGCGGCCCGCCGCGCCGGCCGGCTGAGCACGCGCCCGCCGCCACCCTTCCCGCCCAAGTCCCCGCCCCGGCCAGCCGGGGCGGCTCCCGCCAGAGTCCTCACCTTGCCGGCGGGAGGCCGGCAGCGCCATGGGGCCGGCCGCCGCGGCAGCCCGGGAGGCCGCCCTGCCGGGGCGCGGCGCCGGGCGGAGGCACCGCATCCTTGCCCGATGGATGCGCGCAAGTGCGGCGGGGGCCGCGCTGCCCTGGCGGATCGAGGACTTTGGCGGGGGCAGCGGAAGCGCCCGTCCCGCTGGAGCGGACCCGGGGGGAGTGGCCTGGGCGCCCATGGCCGGCGCTGACATTGCCACCGGCTGAGAAGCCGACATATATCGCGCATCCCGCACGGGCACCGGGTCCGCAGGGACGATCGGAGGAGGGTGTGGAGAGCGGCGAGGAGATCCGGTTCGGCGGCTTCACCCTGCTCCCCCGCCGCAAGCGGCTGCTGCGGGAGGGTGAGCCGGTCCGCATCGGGCAACGGGCGCTCGACCTGCTGATCGCGCTGGCGCAGCGGCCGGGCGAGGTGCTCGACCGCGGCGCGCTGCTCCCCGCCGTCTGGCCCGGCCGCCACATCGAGGACTCCAACCTGCGCGCCCAGGTCGCCGCGCTGCGCCGGGCGCTCGGCGAGAGCGAGGCGGAGGCGCGCCACGTGCTCACCGTGCCGGGCCGCGGGTACAGCTTCGTCGCGCCGCTGGAGACCGGGCCGGCGCCCCCCGTTCCACGCCCCGCCACGCCGACGGCGGCGGCCACGCTGCCGGTGCGGCTGCAGCCCGTGCTGGGCCGCGAGACCGATATCGGCCTCATCGCCGGGCGGTTGCGGGAGCACCGCTTCGTCAGCATCACCGGCGCGGGCGGCATCGGCAAGACCACCGTGGCGCTGTCCGTCGCGCGGCGGCTGGCGGCGGAATACGCGCAGCCGCCGCTCTTCATCGACCTCGGCACCCTGACCGACGGCGCGCTGGCGCAGGGTCGGGTCCTCGCCGCGCTGGAGGCGGAGGGGCGGGCCGAGGGCGGCCTCGCCGCCGCGCTGGCCGGGGCGCACCGGCTGGTCATCCTGGACAGCTGCGAGCCGGTGATCGGCGCCGCCGCGCGCCTCGCGGAACACCTCCTCCAGTCGGCGCCGCGGCTGCATGTGCTGGCCACCAGCCGCGAGCCGCTGCGGGCCGAGGGGGAATGGACCTACCGCCTGCCCTCGATGGAGGCGCCGCCGCCCGGCGCGGCGCCGGGCGCGCGGGAGGCGATGGGCTTCCCCGCCATCGCCCTGTTCGTCGAGCGGCTGCAGGCCGCCGGCGCCATGCCGGCGCTCACCGATGCGGAGGCAGGGCTGGTGGCGCAGATCTGCCGCCAGCTGGACGGCATTCCGCTGGCCATCGAGCTGGCCGCCACCCGCGCCGCCCAGCTCGGCCTGCAGGCCCTGGCGGAGCGGCTGGGCGACCGCTTCCGGCTGCTGATGCAGGGCCGCCGCACCGCCCTGCCCCGCCACCAGACGCTGCGCGCCACGCTGGACTGGAGCCACGGCCTGCTGCCGCCGGAGGAGCAGCGCCTGCTGCGCCGGCTCGCCGTGTTCCAGGGCTGCTTCACGCTGGAGGCGGCGCTGGCCGTCGGCGCCGACGAGGGAGAGACGGAGGCCGAGATCATCGACCGCCTCGGCAGCCTGCTGGACAAGTCCTTCCTCGCCCTGCAGGCGCGGCCGGGCGGCACGGCCTATCGCTGCCTCGACACGACGCGGCTCTACCTGGCCGGCAAGCTGGAGGAGGCGGGCGAGGCGGAGGCCACCGCGCTGCGCCACGCCAGCCATTTCGAGGCGGTGTTCCGGCGGGCCGAGGCGCTGTGGGCCGCCGTGCCGGTGGCCGAGGCGCGCGCCCGGCTGGCGCCCGACATCGACAACCTGCGCGCCGCCATCGACTGGGCGCTGGGCCCCGCCTGCCAGCGGCGCACCGGCATCGCCCTCACCCTCGCCGGCGTGCCGCTCTGGTCCTCCTTCGGCCTGATCGACGAGACGCGGCGGCGGCTGGACGCGGCCATCGCCGCCTTCCGCGCCGAGGTGGAGCAGGAGCCGCGCCTCGGCATGCGGCTCTATGCCGCGCTCGGCACCATCACGGTATTCCAGTCCGGCACGCTGGAATCCGCCTGGGTCAACACGCTGGTCTTCGCCGAGCAGCTCGGCGACGTGGAGCACCAGCTGCGCGCGCTGAACGGGCTGGCGCTCGGCGCCATGCGGCGCGACTACGGCCAGGCGCTGGCCTATGCCCACCGCTTCCGCGACATCGCCTGGGCCTCCGGCCAGCCCGATGACGGGCCTGTGGGGGACCGGCTGGTGGGTTACATCCTGCACATGCAGGGCGAGCAGGCGGAGGCGCGCCGGCTGACCGAGGCGATGCTCGCCCGCTACCCGCGCCGAGCGCTGCAGCCGCACCAGAGCAAGCTGAACTTCTACGACCAGCGCATCCTCTCCAAGAGCGTGCTGGCCCGCATCCTGTGGCTGCAGGGCGAGACGGAGGCGGCCCTGGCGCTGGCCGACGAGACGGCGGCCGAGGCGCGCGCGCTGGAGCACCCCTTCAGCCATTTCTTCGCCCTGGCGCTGGGCGCGGGGCCGGTGGCCTTCCTGGCGGGCGACATGGCGCGCGCCGCCGCGGTGCGCGCCAGGATGCTGGGCGAGCTGCGGCAGACCCAGGCCTGGGTGCTCTGGGGCGAGAGCTACCGGGCGCTGGAGTGGATCGCCGCCGGCCGGATGGAAGAGGGCCTGGCGCAGCTGCGCGAGCGGATGGCGGGCATGGCGCCCACCGCCTTCAGCGCGCGGCTGCCGATCCTGCATGCCGGCGTCGCCACGGCGCTGCTGCGCCTGGAGCGGCCGGCGGAGGCGCTGGCGGCGGTCGAGGCCGCGCTGGCCGATGCGCGCGGCTGCGGCGAGGCCTGGTTCGAGCCGGAATATCTCCGCCTGGGCGGCGAATGCCGGCTGGCGCTGGCGGATGCGGGCGCGGCGGCGGCGGCGTTCCGCGCGGCGCAGGCGCTGGCGGAACGGCAGGCGGCGCCCGCCTGGTCGCTGCGCGCCGCCACCAGCCTCGCCCGGATGCGGCGGGAGTGTGCGTCAGGTCCGGCGGCGGAGGCACTGCTGGCCGGCATCGTCGCCCGCTTCCCGCCGCGGGCCGACACGCCCGATCTGCGCGCGGCGCGCGCGCTGCTCGGCGACGGTTGAGGGCAGGATCGGCCAAGCGGACCGCCCGCGCCCCTTGCCATGCTGCGCCTCCGCCGGATGGCGGATGGTCATGGCCAGGGCGAGGATCGCGGCGTGTCGTTCGGGGCGGGCAATGGCGGCGCGGGCAGGCTGGCCGGCAAGGTGGCGCTGGTCACCGGCGGCTCGCGCGGCATCGGCCGGGCGGCGGCGCTGGCCCTGGCGGAAGCCGGCGCGGCGGTGGCCATCAGCTTCCGCCACGATGCCGACCGCGCCGCCGAGGTGGTGCGCGCGATCGGGCGGCGCGGCGGGCGGGCCGCCGCCTACCAGGCCGACCAGGGGCGGGCGGACGACATCCACCGCATGGTGCGCGCCGTGCGCGAGGAGTTCGGCGCGCTCGACATCCTGGTCAACAACGCGGCGCATTTCGTCACCGGCCCGGTGGACGACCCGGATATCGACGGCGCGGCCCTGGCGGCGCAGGCGGCGGTGAACATCGGCGGCGTCTTCACCGCCATCCGCGCGGCGGCGCCGCTGATGCGGCCGGGCGGGCGGATCATCACCATGGGCTGCGCCGTGGCCGGCTTCGTCGGCGGCGCGGGGCTGGCCGACTACGCCGCCACGCGGGCTGCGGTGGTCGGCTTCAGCAAGGGCGCGGCGCGCGACCTCGGGCCGCTCGGCATCACCGTCAACGTGGTGCAGGCGGGGCCGATCAACACCGAGCACAACCCGGCCGACGGCCCCTTCGCCGCGCCGCAGCGTTGCGGCACCGCGCTCGGCCGCTTCGGCGAGCCGGAGGAGGTGGCGGCCGGCATCCTGTTCCTGGCCAGCCCGGAAGCCTCCTTCGTCACCGGGACGGTGCTGGCGATCGACGGCGGCTACGGCGCCTGAGCGGCCACCCGTCGCCGGGCTTGGCAGGGCAAGGCTCCCCGGCGCATTTTGCGCGCATGTCCACGCATGAACCCCGCCGGCCCATCTGGCGGATTCTCCTGGCCCTGGCGCCGGCCCTGACGGCCGCGCCGGCCGGCGGCGCGGCGGAGCTGCGCATCGGCATGGCGGTCTCGCCAACCACGCTGGACCCGCATTTCCACGCCGACGCGGCCAATTTCGCCCTGCAGCGGCATCTCTTCGAGGCCCTGCTGCAATGGAGCCATGACGGCCGCCTGCTGCCGATGCTGGCCCACCAGTGGACACCGCTGGCCGGCGGCGCGGGATGGGAGCTGCGGATGGACCCCGCGGCACGCTTCGCCGACGGAACACCGGTGCGGGCCGAGGACGCCGCCGCCAGCCTGCACCGTGCCATGACCATCCCCGACAGCCCCGGCCGCTACACGCCCTTCCTGGTGGGGCTGCGGCGTGTGGAGGTGGCGGCGCCGGACGTGCTGCGCCTGTACACCGATGGCCCGGCGCCGCTGCTGCCGAACGGGCTGACGACCATCCTGGTGGTGCCCGCCCGCATCGCCGCCACGGCGGCGCCGGCCGCGTTCAACGCCGGCGGCGCCGTCATGGGCAGCGGCCCGTTCCGCCTGCGCGCCTATCGCCGTGGCGAGGGCGCCCTGCTGGAGCGCGACGAGGGCTGGTGGCAGGCCGCCCGGCGGCCGGCGCCGGAATGGAAGCGGGTCAGCCTGCGCGTCCTGCCGCAGGACAGCGCCCGGCTCGGTGCGCTGCTGGCCGGGGAGCTGGACCTGATCGAGAACCTGCCGCCGCGCGACGCGCAGGGCGTGGCCGGAACCCCGGGGCTGCGCCTGGTGCGCCAGCCTGGCACGCGGGTGATGTATGTGGTGCTCAACCACCGCCCGGAGCTCCGCCCCGGCGAGGCCAACCCGCTGGCCGACCCGCGTGTGCGGCGTGCCCTCTCCCTGGCGCTGGACCGTGCCGCGCTGGCCGCCCAGGTGATGGATGGCGAGGCGGCGCCGACCGCGCAGATCATGCCGCCCGGGCGTGCCTCAGCCGACCCCGCCCTGCGGCCGGCGCCAGCGGACCGCGCCGGGGCGCGCCGGCTGCTGGAGGAGGCCGGCTGGGGCCGGGGGCTGCGGCTCGGGCTGTCCGGCACCACCGACCGCTTCACCAATGACGAGCAGCTGTTGCAGGCCCTGGCGCAGATGTGGCGGCAGGCGGGCATTGAGGTCTCGGTCGAGGCCTCGCCCGCCGTCAGCTTCTTCCCGCGCTACGGCGCCGGGCGGTTCTCGATGGCCCTGTTCGGCTGGCTGACCGGGCCGGGCGAGCCCAACAGCTTCCTCACCGCCCTGCTCGCCAGCCGCGACCCGGCGCGCGGGCGCGGCGCGTTGAACGGCACCGGCTACGGCAATCCGCGCCTCGACGCGCTGATCGACACCGCCCTCGCCACGCCGGGGGCCGGGCCGCGCAACGCGCTGTGGCGGCAGGCGGCGCGCCTCGCCCTCGACGAGGACGTGGCGCTGCTGCCGCTGTTCCACCAGGCCACCGTCTGGGCGATGCGCGCCGGCATCACCTACGACGCGCGGGTGGACAGCCTGACCCTGGCGCTGGACGCGCATCAGGCGGCCGCACCCTGAAGCACGGACTCCGGCGGGGTGGCCCGCGCCGCCGCGGGCCGGCGCCCCTGGCCGCGGCGCCACGCCGCCGGGCTGACGCCCATCGCCCGCCGGAAGCGCTTGGTCAGGTGCGGCTGGTCGCAGAAGCCGCATTCCTGCGCGATCTCGGACAGGCCGAGCGCCGTGCCCAGCATCATCGCCCGCGCCCGCGCCAGCCGCCGCTCGAGGATGAAGGCGTGCGGCGAGGTGCCCAGGCTGGCGCGGAAGGCGCGCGAGAAATAGCCGGCGCTGAGCCCCACCAGCCCGGCCAGGCTGGAGATGGGGATCTCCTCGGCCAGATGCGCGTCGACATGGCGCAGGATCCTGCCGATCTGCCAGGGCGCCAGGCGGCTGGAGAGGGATGCTTGCGGCATGGTCAAGGTCCTCGGCAAGGGCGCCCCGTGGCGCCGCTGCCGGGAGAGTTCCGCCGGTGGCCGGCGGGAGCGAGTGAACTGCCGTGAAAAGCTGTGAAGCGCCCCGCTGGAGCATCCTCCGGCCGGGCGGAATCAGCCGGGCCGGAGGATGCTCTGGCTGGCCAGGAAATGCCGCACGCGCGGCGCCTCGGGGCCGGTGTGGAAGCGGTGGAGCTCGGCCTGCAGGTCGGCATCGGCCCGCGCCACGCGGCGGTGCTGGCGCAGGTGCTCGGCCCAGGATTCCACCATGAACCACTCGACCATCAGCGCCGGATCGGCGGCATCCTCGGCCACGCCCCAGCCATAGGCGCCATCGCGCCGCCGCGCGGCGGAGAGGCGATGGATGGCCGCCAGGAACGCGCCCCGCGCCGCGGGCGCGACACGGTACTCGATGAGGACCAGCACCGGCCCCCGGTCCTGCGCCACGGGCGCGGCCAGCAGCGGCTCGGGCCAGTGGTTGGAAGGGGTGAGGTCCGCCTCGCCGCGCGGCAGGGGGATGCGCCGCAGCACCAGGGCCGAGGCCGCCAGCGCCAGCGCGGCCACCCATAGCGTCCAGGGCACGCCGAGCGCCTCGGCCACCGCGCCCCAGAGCAGGCTGCCCGCCGTCATCGCGCCGTTGAACACGGTGAGATAGACCGCCAGCGCCCGGCCGCGCACCCAGTTGGGCAGGATGGCCTGCGCGGTGCCGTTCAGCCCGGTCAGCGCGGCGATCCAGGCCATGCCGAGCAGCACCAGCACCGCCGGCGCCAGGGCGCGCGGCGGCGCGAAGGCGAGCAGCGCCATGACGGCGGCGGTGAGCAGGGCCGAGGCCAGCAGCACCCCGTCGATGTCGAGGCGCGCGCGCAGCCAGGGCAGCACCATGGCGCCGAGGATGGCCCCCGCCCCCACCGCGCCCAGCAGCAGGCCGTAATAGCTGGCGTCGCCGCCGAGCAGTTGCCGCGCCACCAGCGGCAGCAGCGCCCAGACCGCGCTGGCCAGCAGGAAGAACAGCGCCGCGCGCAGCAGCACCACATGCAGCTCCCGGCTGGCGCGCGCATAGCGCAGCCCGGCGCGGAAGGCGCCGGCGAAGCGCTCGTCGAGCGGGTCCTCCGCCCGCTTCGCCCGCCGCCAGAGCAGCAGCGCGGCGATGACCACGACATAGCTGGCGACATCCGCCGCGTAGGTGGCGGCGGCGCCGAAGCTGGCCAGCAGCAGCCCGCCCGCCGCCGGCCCGATGGCGCGGGCGATGTTGATGCCGAGCGAGTTCAGCGCGACGGCGTCGCGCGTGTCGCGCGGGGGCACCAGCTCCGGCACGATGGCCTGCCAGGTGGGCGCCATCAGCGCGGCGCCGATGCCGCCGAGGAAGGTCAGCCCCGCCAGCGCGGCCACCGAGGCGAGGCCCGCCTGCGCCAGCAGCATCAGCGAGAGGCTGACCGCCGCCAGCAGCAGCTGCACGGCGAGGAGGAACTTCCGGCGGTCGAGGATGTCGGCCAGGACGCCGGCGGGGATGGCCAGCAGGAACACCGGCAGCGTGGCGGCGGCCTGGATCAGCGCCACGGCGGCCGGGCCGGCGGCGGCCTCGGTGACCAGCCAGGCGCTGGCGACGTCGCGCATGAAGCTGCCGATGTTGCCGATGACGGTCGCGCCCCAGAGCAGCGCGAAGGTGGGCTGCAGCAGCGGCCCGAAGCCGCCGCCCCGCGCCCGCGGCTCAACGGCCATGGCCGCGCTCCCACAGGAAAACCGGGAGAAAGGCGCCGGCGAGGCCCGGATGCTCGTGGAAGGCATCGGCCGTCATGAAACGCTCCTGCCCGGGCGGCAGCGCCCGGCAGCGGTTGGCGATGAAGGTGGCAACCTGGGCGAAGGCGCCGAGCGCCGGCGTGCAGAGCCGGGCCAGCGCGGGATGCCAGCGGGACAGCGGGCGCGGCATGACTCAGAAGGCCCAGCAGGAGCAGCCGAGCGCCCCCCAGAAACCGGCATCCTGCCCGGCGGGCGTGGCGGCGCCCCAGGCGCGGGCATGGCCGTGCCCGTGCACGCCGCAGGCCGTGGCGCAGCAGGCCGCGAGCCGGGCAAAGGCGCCCCGCTTCTCCGGGCCGCGCCGGTCCTGGTAGCCGCCGAAGCGGCGCACGGGAGACCAGTCCGGCATCGCCGGCGGCAGCTCCGGCGCCAGCGGCGCGTAGCCGCCAGTGCCGTGCACGACGCGGCCGCCCACCACCGTCAGCACCGAGGTGATGTCCTGGATCTCGTCGCCGGGAACGTCGAAGTAGTCGCGGTCCAGCACGGCGAGGTCGGCGAGCTGGCCTTCCGCGACCTGGCCCTTCCTGCCTTCCTCGTTGGAGAACCAGGCGACCTTCTCGGTCAGCATGCGCAGCGCCGTCTCGCGGTCCAGCGTGTTGCGCTCGGGCGTGATGCGGGTGCCGCCGACGGTGCGCCCGGTGGTGAGCCAGGAGAGCGCCACCCACGGGTTGTAGGAGGCGACGCGCGTGGCATCCGTCCCGGCCGAGACCTTGACGCCCATCTCCAGCATCTTCGCCACGGGCGGCGTGGCCTCGGCGGCGCGGGCGCCGTAGCGCTCGACGAAATACTCGCCCTGGTAGGCCATGCGGTGCTGCACCGCGACGCCGCCGCCGAGCCGCGCGATGCGCTCGAGAGACCGCTCGCTCACCGTCTCGGCGTGATCGAAGATCCAGTGCAGCCCGCCGATCGGCGTCTCGGCATCGACCTTCTCGAACACGTCGAGGGCGCGGGCGATGGTCTGGTCGTAGGTGGCGTGCAACCGCCAGGGCCAGCGGTTCTGCACCAGAACCCGCACCACCTGCTCCAGCTCCGGCTCCATCGCGGGCGGCATCTCCGGCCGCTCGACGCGGAAATCCTCGAAATCGGCGGCGGAATAGACCAGCATCTCGCCGGCGCCGTTCAGGCGGAAATAGTCGTCGCCCTGCCGGTAGGTGTTCTCCGCCGTCCAGCGGAGGAAATCCTCCTTCTCCTGCTTCGGCTTCTGCGTGAACAGGTTGTAGGCGATGCGCACGGTCAGCTGGCCGTCGGCCGCCAGCTTCTGGATGACCTGGTAGTCCTCCGGGTAGTTCTGGTTGCCGCCGCCGGCATCGATGGCGCTGGTGACGCCGAGCCGGTTCAGGTCGCGCAGGAAGTGGCGGGTGGAGTTGAGCTGGTAGTCGAAGGGTAGCTTCGGGCCGCGCGCCAGGGTGGCGTAGAGGATGGTGGCGTTGGGGCGGGCCAGCAGCAGGCCGGTGGGCGTGCCGTCCGGGCCGCGCTGGATCTCGCCGCCGGGCGGGTTCGGCGTGTCCTTGTCGTAGCCCACGGCGCGCAGCGCGGCGGCGTTCAGCAGCGCGCGGTCATACAGGTGCAGGATGAAGACCGGCGTCTCTGGCGCGGCGGCGTTGATCTCGTCGAGCGTCGGCAGCCGCTTCTCCACGAACTGGTGCTCGGTGAAGCCGCCGACGATGCGCACCCATTGCGGCGGCGGCGTGGTGGCGGCCTGCCGCTTCAGCATCGCCATCGCGTCGGCGAGGGAGCGCACGCCGTCCCAGCGCAGCTCCATGTTGTAGTTCAGGCCGCCGCGGATGAGATGCAGGTGGTTGTCGAACAGGCCGGGGATGAGGCGGCGGCCGGCGAGGTCGATCACCCGCGTGCCGGCGCCGGCGGTGGGCAGGATGTCCCGCGCCGCGCCCACGGCGGTGAAGCGGCCGGCGGTGATGGCCACCGCCTCGGGCCGCGGGTTGGCGCGGTCCAGCGTGGTGATCCGGCCATTGTGCAGGATCATGTCGGGGGCGGTGTCGGCGGCCATGGCGGGGCTCCGGCTGGAAAGGGCAGGGCCGGGGGCGGCGGAGCCCCCGGCGGCGGCGCGGCGCGCGGGGGCGGTCATCCGCTGGTGTCGCGGTCGCCGCGGCCCGGCAGCCGGCCGAACAGGTGCTGCGCGCAGTCCTCGCGCAGCACCGAGGCGCCCAGGGAATGCCCCGCCAGCAGGCGCTTCGCCACGGGAACGGCCTGCTCGCCGAGCAGGATGCCGAGGAGGCCGACCAGCGCCACCACCGGCGGCGCCGGCGAACGGACGTTGAGCAGGCTGTAGACCACGCCCACCAGCAACCCGGCGCCGAGCGAGAGGAGATAAGGCTTCATCGCGGCCTCCCCGGCGTCGGGTCAGCCCTCGTGGGCGTTGAACATCGTCTTGGCGTAGGTGATGCCGAGGCCGTAGCCGCCGCCCAGCCGCTTGGCGATGCCGGTGGTCATCTCGTAGGTGCCGGTGCGCGCCCAGTCGCGTTGCAGCTCCAGCAGGTATTGCAGCGCCGTCATCGGCCGCGCGCCGGCCTGGACCATGCGCTCCACCGCCCGCTCATGCGCCTCGGCCGAGATGTCGCCGCAGGCATCGGCGATGAAGTACACCTCGAAGCCCTGGTCGAGCGCGGACAGCGCCGGGCCGACGATGCAGACGGAGGTCCAGAGCCCGGCCAGCACGATGCGCGGCTTGCCGATGCGGTTGACCTCCGCGATCACCGCCGCGTCCTCCCAGGTGTTCATCGAGGTGCGGTCGAGCAGCGCCTGGCCGGGAAAGGGCGCCGTCACCTCCTCGAACATCGGCCCGGAGAAGGATTTCTCGGCCACGGTGGTGAGGATGGTGGAAACGCCGAAGCCGGCCGCGGCGGCGGAGACGAGGCCGGCGTTGTTGCGCAGCTGCACCGGGTCGATCGACTTGGTGGCGAAGGCCATCTGCGACTGGAAGTCGATCATGATCAGCGTGTGGTCGCCCGGGTTCAGCAGCAGCTTGCCGGGGGTCGGGGTCGCGGTGGGGGCCATGGCGGTGTTCTCTCGGGCTGTTGCGTCCGGCCTTCACCCCGACTGCGTCTAAGGCGGGGCTTTGGCGGTGCGCGCAACATGGCCCGGCCGCGCAACCATGGGCTTGCATGGTTGAGACCTGTTTTCCGGCGGCAACGAGAAGCTGGCGGGCGGGGCGGCGAGGCCCCGCCCGGCCGCCCGTTCAGCCGAGGGCGCGTGGCAGCCACATCGAGATCTGCGGCAGGTAGGTCAGGATCAGGATGTCCAGAAGCAGCACGAAGTAGAAGGGCAGCATGCTCTTCAGGATCTGCTCAATCCGCAGCCCGGCCACCTGGCAGGCGACGAAAAGGTTCACCCCCACCGGCGGCGTCGTCATGCCGACCGCGAGGTTCACGATCATGATGATGCCGAAGTGCACGGGATCAATGCCCATCACCACCGCGACCGGCGTCAGGATCGGCGCCAGGATGGTGATCGCGGCGCCCGTCTCCAGGAACATCCCCACCAGCAGCAGGAAGACATTGACCAGGAGCAGGAAGACCTTCGGATCGTCCGACAGGGCGATGAAGAAGCGGGCGATCATCTCGGGGATGCGGTTGGCCGTCAGCACCCAGCCGAACACGCTGGCGGCCGAGATGATGATCAGGATGACCACCGTGCTGAGCAGCGAGACGCGCAGCGCCGTGAAGAGGCGCGCGGGCGTCAGCGTGCGGTAGACGGCGGCGCCGACGAAGAGCGCGAAGAACACCGCGACCGCCGCCGCCTCGGTGGGCGTGAAGATGCCGCCATAGATGCCGCCCAGGATGATCACCGGCAGCAGCAGCGGCAGCAGCGCCGCGCGGAAGGCCGCGCCGATGCCCTCGGGCTCGCCCAGCGCGCCCGGCTCCGCCGCGCCGCCGGCGGGCGGCGTGACCCGGCCATAGCCGCGGACCCGGCAGATGACGTAGACCGTGACCAGCAGCGAGCCGCCGACGAGCAGCCCCGGCACCACCCCCGCCATGAACAGGCTGCCGATCGAGACCGGCACGCCGGCCGTCAGGGCGAAGATGATCATCGGGATGGAGGGCGGGATGATTACTCCCAGCTCGCCCGAGGCCGCCTGCACCGAGGTGGCGAAGGGCCGCGGGAAGCCGCGCCGCGCCATGGCCGGGATCAGCGTGCCGCCGATCGCCGCCGTGGTCGCCGCGCTGGAGCCCGAGATGGCGGCAAAGAACATCGCCGAGACCACCGTCACCAGGCCCAGGCCGCCCGTGGCACGCCCGACCAGCGCCTGGGCGAAGCCGATGAGGCGCTGCGAGATGCCGCTCGCCTCCATCAGCGCGCCGGCCAGGATGAAGAACGGAATGGCCGTGAGCGGGAAGGAATCGAGGGCGGCGAACATGCGCTGCACCATCGCCTGCAGCGGGATGCCGGAGGCGTGCATGGCGAGCGCGGCCGTCCCCGCCAGCGAGATGGCGATGGGCACGCCAAGCGCGAAGAGCAGGAGGAGGGCGGCGCCGATCGTGATGGGGCTCATGGCGTGTCCTCAGTCCACGGGCATTTCGGCGAAGCCGGCGGGCGGCGCGAGGGCGACGGCCAGGGTGTTCACCAGGGCGAGCAGGCTGCCCAGCGGCACGGCCGCATAGACATAGGTCATCGGGATCTCCAGCGCGCCGGAGCGCATCCCCTCGACATTGCCCAGGATAATCCAGCCATAGCTCACCATGACCGCCCAGAAGGCGGCCGAGACGGCCAGGCTGGCCCAGCGGAGCAGCCGGGCGGGCCGTGGCGGCAGGGCCGCGTTGACCACCTCGACCGAGGCGAGCATCCCCCGGCGGACGCCGATCCCGACGCCCAGGAACACCGACCAGATCAGGGCGTAGCGGATCACCTCCTCCGACCAGGTGAGCGGCGCGCCGATGATGTAGCGGGCGATCACCTGCGCGAAGGCCAGCAGCGCGAGGATGCCGAGCGTCACCGCCAGGAATGCGAGCAGCGCCTCGTTGAAGCGGTCGACGATCCGGACCCCACGCGCCCATGGCGGGGCGCCCGGGGCGGTGGCCGCGGGCGCGGCCTCGGCGCGTGGGGCGGGGTTCATGGCGCTCCTCTCCCTCCCTTCAGCGCGCGGCGGGGGCGCCGACGGCGACCACCTTCTCGTACAGCGCGGCGATCGACGGGAAGGACGCCTTCACGAAGGCGGGCCCCACCTTGGCGCGGAACGGCGCCTTGTCCGGCTCGATCAGGGTCATGCGCTGCTCCTGCAGCATCCGGAGGAAGGCGGTCTCGCCCTTGGCGACCTCCTCGGCGGCGAAGGCCTGCGCGGCGCCGGTCGCGGACGCCTGCACCGCCTTGCGCTGCGCCTCGGGCAGCCGGTTCAGCCGGCTGGCGCTCATCACGATGACGATGGGCTCGTAGGAGTGTTCGGTGCGCACGAGGTACTTGACCACCTCGGAGAATTTCGAGCTCTCGATCAGCGAGAGCGGGTTCTCCTGCCCGTCGATCACGCCCTGCTGCAGGGCGCTGAACACCTCACCGAAGTTCATCGGCGTCGGCGCGGCGCCGAGCGCCTTCCAGGAGGCCACCGAAACCGGGCTGTCCGGCACGCGGATCTTGAGGCCGGAGAGGTCGGCGGGCGAGCGCACCGGCGCCTTGGTCGTCAGCCAGCGCGGCCCGCGCAGCCAATAGGCGAGGATCTGCAGGCCGGATTCCTTGCGGACGGCCTCGGTGACCTCCTGGCCGATGGGGCCGTTGAAGACCTGGCCGAAATGCGCCGCGTCGCGGATCATGAAGGGCATGGCGAAGATCTTCGCCGTGTCCGAGGCGGCGGTGAGGACACCGGCGCCGCCCACCCAGATGTCGTTCGAGCCGAAGCGCATGCCCTCGACCAGCTCGCGGTCGCTGCCCAGCGTGCTGCCGCCGTAGATCTCCACCTTCACCGCGCCGTTGGTCGCCTGCGCGACATCGGCGGCGAAGCGCTCGGCGGCGCGGGCATGGATCTCGGCCGCCGGCCAGACATGGCCGAGCTTCAGAACGGTCTGCGCGAAGGCGCCGCCCGGCAGCATGATGGAGGAAGCCAGCGCGGCCGCGGCGAAGGCCGCCTTGAGACTGAACATTTTTTCTTCTCCTGCTTTCCTGGAAGTTCCCTGTCCGCCGGAAGGCGCCCGGCGGGGCGTCTCAGCCTTCCTGCGCCGTCATCCGGTCGTAGACGCGGAACAGCGCCTGGTTGCCGTTGCTGCCCTCGCCATGCGCCCGCGCCTCCAGGTAGAGGCTCGTCACCAGGGCTGTGCCGGGCAGCGGCACGCCCTTCTGGAAGGCGAGGTCGTTGGCCAGCCGCAGATCCTTCAGCTTCAGGTCGATGCGGAAGCCGGCGCTGGCATCCTTGGCCAGCACCAGCGGCCCCAGATTCTCCAGCATCCAGGAATTGGCGGAGCCGCCCATCAGCACCTCCCGCGCCACGGCCGGGTCGAGGCCGGAGGCGCGGGCCAGCGCCACGGCCTCGCACATCGCCTGGATGTTGATGGCGCAGACGAGCTGGTTGCACAGCTTCACGGTCTGGCCGTTACCGATGTCGCCGACATGCACGACCTTGGTGCCCATCGCCTCCAGCACCGGCTTCGCGCGGGCGAAGGCGGCGGCCTCGCCGCCCACCATGATGGACAGGCGCGCGCCCTTGGCGCCGGCCGCCCCGCCCGAGACCGGCGCGTCCAGCATGGCCACGCCGCGCGCGGCCAGCGCCTCGCCCATGCTGCGCGTGGCGACGGGCGAGATGGTGCTCATGTCGATCACCATCTGCTCCGGCCGCAGCCGCGGCAGCAGGCCCTCCGGCCCGGTCAGCACCGCCTCGACCTGCGGCGTGTCGGGCAGCATGAGGATGACGAACTCGGCCCCCTCCGCCGCGTGGGCGAGGTCCCGCGCCGGCGTGATGCCCTGCTCCGCGAGGCCGGCCGCGACCCCCGGAACGGCGTCGTGGCCGGTGACCGCGTGCCCCGCCCTGGCGAGGTTCAGCGCCATCTCGCGCCCCATGACGCCAAGGCCGATGAATCCGATACGAGCCATGTCCCAAATTCCCATCGATGATGCCGCGGCCGCGCGGGGCGGCCTCGCCGCCCCGGGCCGGGTCAGAAGCGGTAGAGCCGGGCCGCGTTGTCGTGCAGCAATTGCCGCCGTTCCGCCTCGGGGCGGTCGGCGATGGCCTGCAGGAAGCCGTCCATGATGGCGTCGAAGCTGCCCACCAGGCTGTCCACCGGGTAGTTGCTGGCGAACAGGCAGCGATCGGCGCCGAAGAGGGTGATGGCGTCGCGGATGACCGCCACATTGGCCGCGGCGGGCCAGGGCTGGCCGGGCAGGCCCAGGCCGGAGATCTTCAGCGCCACATTCGGCGCCCGCGCCAGCCCGGCCAGGGCCGCCCGCCAGGCGCGCAGCCCCTCCACGCTGCGGTCGGCCGGCAGCGCGGTGTGGTTGACGATGATCTGCGTCTCCGGGAAGTCGCGCGCCAGGTCGTGGGCGGCGTCGAGGTGCCACCAGGGCGTCTGCAGGTCGAAGCTCAGGCCGTGCTTCGACAGCAGCGCGTAGCCGCGCCGCCAGGCCGGGTCGTCCATCGAGCCGGGGGCGCCGCGCCTGGCCTCCTCCGGCCGCGCCGCCGCGCGCGGCTTGTGGCGGATGCCGCGCACCATGGGGCGCACCGCCTGGGCCGCCAGCACCGCCGCCACCTCCGGGTCGTCGAGCCGCGCCTGGGCGACGCAGACGGTCGGCAGCCCCTCGCGCGCGGCGAGGCGCTCCAGCCACGCCGTCTCGGCGACGGGGTTGGCCGGGTCGAACTCCGCCTCGACGTGCACGGTGCCGGCGATGCGGTGCCGCGCCGTGTCGGCGCGGTAGTCGGCCGGCAGGTAGTTGCGGCGCAGCGCGCCGTAGTCGCCGTAGCGGAACGGGATCGGCTCGGCGTCGCAGAGCCAGGGGTGATGATTCTCGCCAAGGTCCCAGAAGTGCTGGTGCGCGTCGATCACCGGCAGCGGCTCCGCCGCCGCGCCGCCCGCTTGCCGCTCCTGCTCATAGAGGCGGATGATGGAGACGATGTCGGCCATGGCGTTGCCCTGGCCGACATAGGCGCCGAAGCGCTCCGCCGCATTCTCCACGCCCGGCAGGGAAAGGCCGAGCCCGTGGGCGAAGCCCTTCACCGCCTTCAGGTCCTTCAGCAGCTGGCGCGCATAGCCGAGCGGCGGGTCGAAGGCGCGGCGCTGCATCAGCGGGTAGATGCGCTGCAGCAGCACGCTGTCGGCCAGCCCGCCGCCGAGGCAGGCGGGCAGCGCCGCGGCGTCGATGCCGGCGGCTTCGGCCAGGTGCAGCGCCTCGGCCATGGCGATGAAGCCGGAGCCGACGATCGCCTGGTTCACCACCTTCGTCACCTGCCCGGCGCCCACCGGGCCCATATGGGTGACGTTCCCGGCCAGGTCGGCCAGCACCGCCGCCGCCGCCGCCAGCTCCGCCGCCTCGCCGCCGACCATGGCGGTGAGCGCGCCCTGCCGGGCGGCGGAAGGGCCGCCGGAGATCGGCGCGTCGATCCAGCCCATGCCCGTCCGCGCGCGCAGCCGCGCGGCGAAGTCTCGGGTGGCCCCGGCGTCGATGGTGGAGAAGTCGATCAGCAGCCGCGCGCCGCCCCCGGCCCCGGCCCCGGCCCCGACCTCGGCGACGCCCTGCTCGCCCCAGACGCAGGCCTCCACGGCGGGGGTGTCCAGCACGCACATCAGCACGATGTCGCTGCGCTCGGCCACCTCGCGCGGGCAGCCGGCCTCGCTGGCACCTGCCGCCAGCACCGGGTCGAGGGCGGGCCGCTCGCGGTTCCACACCGTCAGCGGCCAGCCGCGCTCCAGCAGCCGCAGGCTCATCGCCGTGCCCATCAGCCCGATGCCGATGAAGCCGAGGCGCGGCCGGGTGCCGGCGGGCGGCGGGCCGCCCCGTTCCGCGGCGGCGGTCACGGGCGCAGGCTCGCGGCGGCGCGGCGGGCCGCGCTTGTGGCGTGTCGGGCCATCGGCGTTCGTTTCCTTCCCTGCCCTCGCGGGCCTTCCGGGCGCCTCGCCCGGGTCTTCCTTGTTGCTGGACCCTGGCACATGTCCTATTGTTGGACAAGTTCATTCCAGGCCGGATATCCATGATCCCGGCTGGCGCGGTATTCCGGGCCGGCACGACAGGAGGGTCGCTCGTTGGAGACTGGCGGTGGCATGATCAACCGTTTGCGGGAACTGCTCGGGGAACAGGGGCTGCTGACCGCGCCCGAACAGATGGCGCGCTACAGCCGCGACTGGTCCGGCGACCTCAGCGGCCGGCCGCTGGCCGTGGCGCGCCCGGGCAGCGTCGGGCATCTGGCACGGCTCGTCGGCCTCTGCGCCGAGGCCGGCATCCCCATGGTGCCGCAGGGCGGCCATACCGGGCTGGTCGGCGGTGCCGTGCCCTCGCCGGAGGGCCGGGAGCTTGTCATCAGCCTCGAGCGGCTCGACCGCATCCGCTCGGTCGACCCGCTGAACTTCAGCATGGTGGCCGAGGCCGGCTGCGTGCTGGAGAGGCTGCACCGCGCCGCCGAGGAACACGACCTGCACTTCCCGCTCTCGCTCGGCGCGCAGGGGAGCTGCCAGATCGGCGGCAACGTCGCCACCAATGCCGGCGGGGTGAACGTGCTGCGCTACGGCATGGCGCGCGACCTGGTGCTCGGGCTGGAGGTGGTGCTGCCGGACGGGCGCGTCTGGAACGGCCTGCGCAGCCTGCGCAAGAACAACACCGGCTACGACCTGAAGCAGCTCTTCATCGGCTCCGAGGGGACGCTCGGCATCGTCACCGCGGCGGCGCTGAAGCTGTTTCCCCGCCCCGGCCAAGTGCAGACCGCCATGCTCGGCCTGGCATCCGTCTCCGACGCCATGCGGCTCTACGCCGCCGCGCGCCGCGAGCTTTCCGACCTGCTCTCCGCCTTCGAGCTGCTGCCCCGCCGCTGCATCGAGATCACCCTCGAGGCCCACCCCGCCCTGCGCGAGCCGCTGGAGGCGCCGGCGCCGGTCTATGTGCTGATGGAGGCCTCGGCCAGCGGGCTGGTCGACCTCGCCGCGCTGATGGAGCAGTTCCTGGGCGGCTGCCTGGAGCGGGGCGCCATCCTCGACGGCGCGGTGGCCATGAGCCGGGCGCAGGCCGCCGGATTCTGGCGCCTGCGCGAGGATCTGGTGGAGGCGCAGCACCGCCGTGGCCGGCACCTGCGCACCGACGTGTCGATCCCGATCTCCTGCCTGCCGGATTTCATGCGCGAGGCGGACGCCGCCATGGCCACGCATCTGCCGGAGGCCCTGCCGGTGGCCTATGGCCATGTCGGGGACGGCAATGTCCACTACAACGTGCTGCCGCCGCCCGGCCTGGACGACGACGCGCAGGATGCGCTGCTGCACCGGGCGGAGGAGTTGGTCTTCGCCCTGGTGGACCGCTTCGGCGGCTCGATCAGCGCCGAGCACGGCATCGGCCGGGTCAAGCGGGAGCCGTTCCTGCGAAGGCTGGGCGCCGTTGACCGCGATCTGCTGCATGGCATCAAATCGGCCCTCGACCCGCGGGGATGCATGAGCCCGGGGCGCCTCCTCGCCGGGGACGGATCATGAGCGAACGCGTCAGCCGCCCGCCCCAGCTACCCTCCCGCATCGCCGAGCTGGTGGCCGCCGGCATCGCCGAGGGGCGCTGGAAGCCGGGGGAGCGCCTGCCGGCCGAGCAGGCGCTGGCCGAGGCCTATGGCGTCAGCCGCAACGTGGTGCGCGAGGCGGTCTCGCGCCTGCGCGCCGACGGGCTGGTGCAGTCGCGCCAGGGGGTCGGCGCCTTCGTCGTCCGCCGCCAGGGCACCGGCGTGCTGCGCTTCGACGCCGAGGCGCTGCAGGACGGCACGACCTTCCGCAACCTCTTCGAGCTGCGCGCGCTCCTCGAGATCCAGACGGCCGGGCTGGCGGCGGCGCGGCGGACCGCAGAGGGCATCGCCGCCATCACCGAAGCCTTCCGCCACATGGAGCGCGAGGTGGAGGGAGATTCGGCCGGGGTGGACGCGGATCTCGACTTCCACCGCGCCGTCGCCCGCGCCGCCGGCAACGACCAGATCGCCCGCGTGGTGAGCTTCCTGTCGGACCAGATCCGCGAGACCATCATGGTCGCCCGCACGCGCCCCGGCAGCACGGTGTCGTCGGTCATCGCCGTCACCCTCGCCGAGCACGCCGCCATCCACGAGGCGATCATCGCCGGCCTGCCGGAGGCGGCCCGCCAGGCCATGGCGGCGCACATCCACAACGCCGCCGGCCGGCTCGGCTTCGCCCTCTCGCTCTGAGGGGGCGGAAGGCCGGCATTGAAATCCGGCGGCCGCCACGGTCTACTTCCGTGGCGCCGGGACGGGCCGGTCCGGGCGGGGTGCGGGGCGCGCGACGAAGCCGGTATGGTCAAGCCCCCTGCCCCGGCCACGGCCGCCCCCGGCGGGGAGGGAGCTGCGGTGGCCCAGGCGGTGGAGCAGGCCGAGGACGGAACCAGCGTCGTCGCGCGCGTCGTGGCGCTGCTGCGGGCCTTCGCCGAGGGCGGGGAGAGCCTGTCCATCAAGGACCTCGCCGGGCAGCTCGCCCTGGCGCCGAGCACCGTGCACCGCCTGCTCGACCAGCTCGTGGCGGCGGGGCTGGTCGAGCGCACGCCAGGGCGGCGCTACCGGGTGAGCGGGGAGTTCAGCCGGATCGGCGCCCTGGCGGCGCGCAAGGCCGGGGTGCTGCGCCTGGCCCGCCCGGTGATCCAGGAGGTGGCGCGGGAGACCGACGAGACCTGCATGCTCGGCATGCTGCTGCCCCAGACCCTGACCATGATGTTCGTCGACAAGGCCGCCTCGGCCCGGCCCCTGCCCTACGCGGTCCGCATGCACCGTGCCCGCTCCCTGCTCTGGGGCGCGACCGGGCTGTGCCTGCTGGCCTGGCTCGGCCCCTCGGCGGTGGAGCGGGTGCTGCGCCGTGGCGAGCCCTCGCCGCTCGACGGCCGCTCGCCCCCCGACGGCGCCGCGCTGGCCGACCGGCTGGCCCGCATCCGCCGCCGCGGCTATGCGCTGACGCGCGGCGAGCAGACGCGGGAGGCCGTGGGCATGGCGGCGCCGGTGTTCGGCGCCAGCCGCCAGATCGTCGGCGATCTCTGCCTCACCCTGCCGCAGTCGCGCTTCTCTGCCGCCGATGAGGAACGCTTCGCCCGGCTGCTGACCCAGCGCGCCGCCGCCCTGTCGCGCATGAACGGGTACCAGCCGGCGCCGCCGGCCCGCGGCTGAGCCCGCATTCCGCTGGGCGGAACCCGGGCGGCGCCCGGCATTGCCCGTGCCCATCGCCCGCCCCTAGCGTCTGCGCACCATCCACCCACCCGGCGCGGGGCGGTGCCCGATGGCCGCGACCAGGGCTGCATGGCTGCCCCCTGCCGCGCGGCGCGCCCGCGCCCCTGATCGAGGAGGAGCCTCCATGGCGGACCCCCAGCCGGCCCGGTACGACGCCCGGCAGCGCATCGCGCCGACCTTCCACGACGCGGTGCCCGGCTTCCAGGCCGGCACGGACACGCCGCGCGCCTATCTGGAGCGCTGCCTGGAGACCATCGCTGCGCGGGAGTCGGTGGTCCGGGCCTGGGTCGTGCTGAACGAGGCCGGGGCGCGGGAGGCGGCCGATGCCAGCACCGCGCGCTGGCGCGCCGGGCACCCGCTCTCGGCCATCGACGGCATGCCGATCGGCATCAAGGACCTGATCGCCACCCGCGACATGCCGACGCAGATGGGCTGCGCCGCCTATCGCGGCCACTTCCCGAAGCACGACGCGGCGATGATCCAGGCGCTGCGGGCGGCCGGCGCGGTCATCCTCGGCAAGACGGTCACCACCGAGCTCGGCATGTCGGAGCCTGGCCCCACCACCAACCCCTTCCACCCCGGCCACACCCCGGGCGGCTCCTCCTCCGGCTCGGCGGCGGCGGTGGGGGCGGGCATGGTCCCGGCGGCGATCGGCACCCAGGTGGGCGGCTCCATCATCCGCCCCGCCAGCTATTGCGGCAATGTCGCGCTGAAGCCGACCCAGGGGGCGATCAACCGTGGCGAGCGGCAGGGCCTCTCCCAGGCCACGGCGGGCGTGCACGCCAATGCCGCGCAGGACATGTGGCAGGTGGCCATCGAGATCGCCCGCCGCGTCGGCGGCGACCCGGGCATGCCCGGCCTGTTCGGCCCCGCCACGCCACCCGCCGCCGCCCGCCCGGCGCGGCTGGCCGTGCTGCAGGCCGAGGGCTGGGCCATGCTGGACGATGCCGCGCGCGGCGCCTTCGCGGAGATCCTGGCGCAGCTACGCGCGGCCGGCGTCGAGATCCTGGAGCGCGGCGACCATCCCTGGATCGAGGCCTTCGAGCGCAGCATCGCCGATGCCCGGGCGATGACCAACGAGATCTGCGCCTTCGAGAACCTCAGCACGATCCGCAGCCTGCTGGCGCAGTCGCCGGAGGGCGTCAGCGAGCGGCTGCGGCGCCGGCACGCCGTCGGCGAGGGGATGGACCTGGAGCGCTACCGGCTGCGCCTGCTGCAACGGGAGGAGGCGCGGCGCCACATGGCCGCCCTCGCCCCGCTGGCGGACGCGCTGATCGCCCCCGCCTCCCCCGGCCCCGCCCCCGCCTGGGCGGGGGACGTGCCCGGCCAGCCGCTCCATCCGCGCCCGACCGGCGACATCGCCTACAACGCCGCGACCTCGGCGCTGGGCGTGCCGGCGGTGACGGTGCCGCTGGCCAGCGTCCACGGCCTGCCCATGGGCATCCAGCTCATCGGCCAGCCGCACATGGATGCCCGCACCACGGCGCTCGCCCGCTGGCTGCTGGAGACGCTGCGGCCGGTCATGGCCTGAGACGGCAGCCGGGGCCGGGGCCCGGCTGGGGCCTCAGCGCGGCGCCGGCCGGACGCCCATGGCCACGGTGCGCTCGTCCATCCGCGGCTCATGGGTCAGGCCCTTGCGCACGCCCCAGCTGGTGGTGAGCTGCACCAGCTGGATGTAGGGCATGGTCTCGGCGTAGTAGGCCACCGCCTCGCGCAGCAGCGCCTCGCGCCCGGCATCGTCCAGCGTGGCGGCGGCCCTGGCCGTCATCTCGTCCAGCTTCGGGTCGGAGTAGCGCCACATGTTGGCCGCGCCGCTCAGCCGCGCGCGGTCGTAGGTGCCGGCGATGGAGACGAGGTAGTTGATCGCCTCGCCGGTGGAACTGCCCCAGGCGGCCATCTGCATCGGCAGCTCCTGCCGGGTGCGGCGCGGCACGAAGGCGGCGTAGGGCAGCGCCTCCACCCCGCTGCGGACGCCGATGCGGGTCCACATCTGCGCCACGGCCTGGCTGAGGCGGGCATCGTTCGGCCAGCGGTCGTTCGGCGTGGCGATGGTGAGGCGGAAGCCCTCGGGATAGCCGGCCTCGGCCAGCAGGGCCTTGGCGGCCTCCGGATCGTAGGGCGTCGGCTGCACGGCCGGGTTGTAGCCGAAGGCGCCCTCCGGCAGCCACTGCCCCGTGGGCCGCGCCGCGCCCTCCATCACGCGCTCGGCCAGCGCGTCCCGCTGGATGGCCATGGACAGTGCCTTGCGCACCCGGGGGTCGCGGAACGGGTTCTCCGGCAGCGGACGGCCGGCATGGTCGGTCACCTGCGGATGGTTGCCGTCGATCGAGTAGACGGGGGCCAGGAACATCGTCCGCAGGCTGGCCACTTCGCTGACGGTCACGCCGGGGTCGCGCCGCAGCCGCGCCAGGTCGCTGGTGGGGATCTGGTCGATCAGGTCGACATCGCCGGCGAGCAGCGCGGCGGTGCGCGCGCCGTCATTCGGCAGGAAGCGGTAGTCGACGCGGCTCCACGGCTCGGCGCCGCCCCAGTAGGCGTCGTTGCGCAGCAGCACGGCGGCGCTGCCGGCGCGGTACTCGCCCAGGCGGTAGGGGCCGGTGCCGATGGTGGCGCGGCCGGCATTGAAGTCCTCGGTGCCGGCGCCGGAGGCGGCATGGCGGGCGATGATGCTGACCGAGCCGAGATCGACCGGCAGCAGCGGGTGCGGCTGGCGCGTGTGCAGCCGCAGCGTGTGCGCGTCCACCGCCTCGGCGCGCGCGATCATGCGCAGGAAGGCGCCGAAGCCGCCCGGGCTGTTCGGCACAGCCGGCGCGCGCTCGAAGCTGAACAGCACGTCGTCGGCGGTGAAGGGGCGGCCATCATGCCAGGTCGCGTCGCGGCGCAGCCGGAACTCCCACAGCGTGGGGGAGAGCTGCGTCCAGCTCTCGGCCAGCGAGGGCTGCGGCCGGGCGCGCGCGTCGCGCTCCACCAGCCGGTCGAACAGGTGCATGGTCAGGGCGTTGTTCGGCCCGTTGTTGTGGAAATGCGGGTCGAGCGAGGTGGCGGGCGCGCCCACGCCGATCCGCAGCGTCTCGGCCACGGCCGGCGCGGCGAGGAGCAGGGCGCCACAGGCCGCGGCGCCGATGCGGGCGAAGGGTCCGCGGACACGGACGGGTTCGTCTGTCATGAAGCAACTCCCCGGATGCTTGTGCGTCTGGCCCCCCTGGCGCGCCATCCGGCGCGCCCTGGCCGGCGGAGCGGCGCGGTGCCGGTGGGGCAGCGGAACGAAGTATGGGTCATGCGGGTCCCTCCGCCGCAAGGCGGCGATTCCGCTCGCCGGAATTGCGGCGCCGCGCCGGGCACGCAGGGGTGAGCGGCGCCGGGCTCCCGCCCCGCCGGCGGCGCTGCTAGCCTCCGCCCCAAGGCAACCGGGAGGAAAGACGTTGAAGCATCACCTGGCCGTTCTCGCGCTCGCGCTCGGCATCGGCGCCGCGCAGGCCCAGACTCCCTCCACCGCCACCCCGCCCACCTCCGCCCCGCCGCTGCAGGTGCGCGAGATCGGCAGCCTGCATGTCGGCGGCCGGGTCCGCGCGCTGGACGGGATGCCGGTGCGCGAGATGGTGCCCTCCCCCGGCGCGCCGCCCATCCGGGTCGATCCCAATGGGGAGTTCATGGTCGAGGGGATGTACGCGCAGTATGTGAAGCTGGCGGCGCCGCGCGCGCGCCAGCCCCTCCTGCTCTGGCATGGCGGCGGGCTGACCGGCGTCACCTGGGAGACGACGCCCGACGGGCGGCCGGGCTGGCAGATGTACTTCCTGCGGCAGGGCCACGACGTCTATGTCAGCGACGCGGTGGAGCGCGGCCGGGCGGGCTGGGCCCGTTACCCGGAGATCTTCGCCGGCGAGCCGGTCTTCCGCACCATGGGCGAGGGCTGGGGCCTGTTCCGCGTCGGCCCGCAGGAGGGCTGGAGCCGCGACCCCGCCCGCCGCAAGGCCTTTCCGGACACCCTCTTTCCGGTCGCGGCGTGGGATGCCTTCGCGCGGCAGTCGGTGCCGCGCTGGTCGACCACCGACAGCCAGATCCAGGCGGCCTACAACGACTATGTGGAGAAGGTCTGCCCCTGCGTCATCGTCGTGCACAGCCAGGGCGGCAACTTCGCCTTCAACGCCGCGCTGGCGGCGCCCGGCAAGGTGCGGGCGGTGGTCGCCATCGAGCCGTCCGGCACGCCCTCCGCGATGACCGACGCTTCGCCGCTGAAGGACGTGCCGCACCTGATCGTCTGGGGCGACCATTTCGGGGACTCGCCCTTCTGGCAGCGCATCCGCGGCAATGTCGAGCGCTGGGCCGGCGCCATCCGCGATGCCGGCGGCACGGCCGACATCCTGGACCTTCCCGCCGAGGGGGTGCGCGGCAACAGCCATATGCTGATGATGGACCGCAACAGCGACGAGGTCGCCGCGCGCATCCAGAGCTGGATGGAGCGCCGCGGGCTGATGCGCTGAGCCCGCGGCGGGCCGGGCCTAGCCGGCCCGGCTGCGATGCGCGTGCAGGGCCGGGGCGAAGTCCATCTCGTCGAGCGGGAAGAAGGGGCGTGCCACGGTGAAGGGCAGCTCCTGCACCCGGTAGGAGGTCATGCCCGGCGTGTCGACGGTGATGCACTCGCCGGTCGCCGCGAAGTTCAGCGTGAAGTGGTAGCCGGAGCGGGTGACGACCACGCCCATCCGCGCCGGGTCCACCCCCATGGCGCGGAAATAGTCGGGGTCGAGGTAGGAATAGGGCTGGTCGGTCAGCAGCACCTGCACATTGCCCAGGCCGAGCAGGGCATAGGCGCCGAGCCGCGCCTTGTAGCCGGCATCGGCCGGGCCGTCATAGGTGATATGGGCCTCGGTGCCGAGGCCCAGCACCTCGCCGGTCACCTCCAGCGGCGGCGCCACGGTGGAATGGCGGCCGCCGACCGTCAGGGTCACGCGGGCGCCCTGGCCGGCGGCGTGGCAGGCGCGCACCGCCTCGGGGTCGGTCAGCGGCACGACGGAGGGCGGCAGCTTCGGCCGGGCCAGCAGGGCGCGCAGGACATGGGTGCTGTCGCCGGGGCCGCCGCCGGCCACGCGGTCGCCCTGGTCGCCCAGGATCAGCGGCCGGGGCGTACCCTGCTCCGCCCGGTCCAGGCAGGAGTCCAGCGAGGGATAGGTGCCGATCAGCGCCCGGCGCTGGTCCCACAGGCTCTGCGCCAGGTCCAGGGCCAGGGCGTCCGGCGCGGCATCGCGGCCGTTGCCATAGGCGAGCACCCACTGCCCCAGCCCCGGCACGTCGAGGAACTGCTGCGCGTTGAAGATCGAGACGTCATAGGCGGCGCCGCTCTCCACCGCCGCCCGCGCGCGGGCCTGCAGGCCCTGCAGCGGCTCCTCGTCGGTGCGGTCGTTGCCGAGCGTCAGCATCGGCACATGCACGGCGGAGAGCACCGGGCGCAGCCGGCCCGAGAGGATGTCGAGCGCGGCGCGGGTGGCGCGGCGGCCGGTGGCCCCCTGGTCGCCATGCGGGTTGGTCAGGTAGCCGGCCAGCAGGTCGCAGGTGTCGAGGATCTCGGGCGTGACATGGGCGTGCAGGTCGAAGGCCGCCGTCATCGGCAGCTCCGGGCCGGTGATGGCGCGCAGCGCCGTCATCAGCGCGCCCTCGGGGTCGTGCAGCGTCGGCGTCAGCATGCCGCCATGCAGCGGCAGGACGATGGCGTCGAAATCGCCGCGCCGCGCCGCGTCGCACAGGATGTCGCGCATCTCGGCGAAGACCGCATCCTCCACCGGGCCGCCGGACTGGGCGCGGAACAGCGTCGGCACGATGACCTCGACATCCGCCTCGGCCGCCGCGTCCAGGATGCCGCCGAGCAGCGAGTTGCTGCCCCGCGCGCCGGCGATGGCGGCGGCGCCGGACTGGATGTTGAAGCGCTCCCGCCCCGTCGGCACCGGGTTGAAGCTGTGCGATTCCTGCGCGATGCCGCCTGCCAGGATCCGTCTTCTGCCCATTGCCCGTCTCCGCTTCCTGTCCCGTGCCGGCCGTGCCGCGCGGGAGTTTGTTCTGTCGTGGCAGGACAGCCCGGCAAGGCGGGCCGCGCAAGCGGGGGCGGCCGGGCTGGCCACTATCCTGCCCACCCGGCCGCCAGAGCCGCGCTCTAGTAGGTGGGCGGCGTGATGGCGCTGACGATCTCGCTGACGCCGGGATCGACATTGCGGAAGCTGTGCGGCAGGCGGCTGTCGAAATAATAGGCGTCTCCCTGGCGCAGCACCTGGCTGCGGCCTTCCACCGTCACCTCCACCGCGCCGCGGGTGACGATGCCGGCCTCCTCGGCATTGTGCGTGATCATCAGCTCCGTCTCGGCGCCGGGCGCGTAGCGCTCGGCCAGCATCAGCATGCGGCGGTTGGGATAGTCCATGCCCACCAGCCGGTAGGAGATGCGGTCGGCGCGGCCGATCTCGGCCAGCTCCTCGGCCTTGTAGAAGGGACGGCTCGGCAATCCGCTCTCCAGGTCGGCGAAGAAGGAGGAGAAGGTGGTGCCGAGCGCGGCCAGGATGGCGCCCAGCGTGTCCACCGACGGACTCATCCGCTCCCGCTCGATCAGCGAGATGGCCGAGTGCGACACCCCCGAGCGCAGCGCCAGCTCCCGCATGCCGAGACCACGCCGCTGCCGCAGCGCCCGCAGCTTCGCCCCCACCATGGCCATGCCCGTCCCTCCTTTACCTCTGCCCGCGGCCAGGGTGGAGCCGGTCAGAATGCTCGACAAGGCCCTTCCACCCGCCCCAGGGAAGCCAGCAGCGGCAGGGGTGCTCCCTTTCCCCGCTGTTCAGTATTCTCATCACCCCGGCCCAGGTCGGCCTTCCGGCGCGGAAACTCTGCCAGACTGCCGGCAAGCGCCGCGACGACGACGCGGTGGAGGCTGACCGCAACCGGAGGAACCAAGAATGAGCCTGAGACGCCGCAACCTGATGCTGGCCGCAGCGTCCCTGCCGCTGGCCGGCGCCACCCTCGCCCGCCCTGCCCTGGCGCAGAGCCGGCGCGCCGCCACGCTGCGCCTGGTGCCCTCCACCGACCTCGTCTCGCTCGACCCGGTCTTCTCCACCGCCCTCGTCGCCGTGCAGCATGGCTACCATGTGTTCGACACGCTCTACGGCGTGGACGCGAAGATGCGCCCGCAGCCGCAGATGGCCGAGGGCGCCTCGGTCAGCGACGACGGCCGCGTCTGGAGCATCCGCCTGCGCGAGGGGCTGCGCTTCCACGACGACACGCCGGTGCGCGCCGCCGACTGCGCCGCCAGCCTGGAGCGCTGGAGCCGGCGGGACACCTTCGGCCGCGCCTATGCCGCCGCGGTGGACCGCTACGACAGCAGCGACGACCGCGTGCTGCGCATCCATCTGAAGCGCCCCTTCCCCCGCCTGCTGGACGCCATCGGCAAGCCGCACTCCTCGCCCGCCTTCATCATGCCGGAGCGGCTGGCCCGCGCGGCGCCGGACCAGCCCGTCACCGAGATGGTCGGCTCCGGCCCCTACCGCTTCCTGGCCGATGAGCTGGATTCCGGCAACCTCGTCGCCTATGCGCGCTTCGACGGCTACAAGCCGCGCGCGGGCGCCCCGGAATGGACCTCCGGCGGCAAGGTGGCGCATTTCGAGCGCATCGAGTGGCGCATCATCGCCGACAAGGCCACCGGCGTCGCGGCGCTGCAGCAGGGTGAGGTAGACTGGGTGGAGAACCTGCCCGCCGACCTCGAGCCGCTGGTGGCGCGCAGCCGGCAGGTGAAGGTGGAGAATGCCGACCCGCTCGGCACCGAGCTGGTGATGCGCTTCAACCACAGCGTGGCACCCTTCAACAACCCGGCGCTGCGCCGCTTCGTCATGGCCGTGGTGCAGCAGCCAGACTATCTGGCCACCGTCACCGGCGGCAACAGCCAGGATTGGCGCGAGTGCAAGGCGATGTTCCCCTGCACCATCCCGGGCGTCGAGGAGCTGGGGCGCGAGGATTTCGGCAGCCTGGCCGGCGACCCGGCCCGCATGGCCGAGGCGCTGAAGCGCACAGGCTATGCCGGCGAGAAGGTGGTCATCATCAACGCCGCCGACAGCGCCGCCATCGCCCCGCTCGGCCTCGTCACCGCCGACCGGCTGCGCCGGGCCGGGCTGAACGTCGACCTGCAGGACATGGACTGGGGCACGCTGCTGCAGCGCCGCCTCTCCAAGGCGCCGGCCGACCAGGGCGGCTGGAGCATCTACCACAGCACCTGGCCCGGCATCGCCATCGCCAACCCGGTGCTGAACACCACCATCCGCGGCGAGGGCGCCGCCGGCTGGCCCGGCTGGTACGAGAGCGCGGAGATGGAGCGGCTGACCGCCGAATGGCTCTCGGCCACCGCCGATGCCGAGCGGGAGCGCCTGATGGGCGAGGCCCACGCCCTGGCGCTCCGCGACGTGCCGAGCCTGCCGCTCGGCATCTACTTCCCCAAGACCGCCTACCGCGCCGACCTGCAGGGCGTGCTGGGCGGCTCCGTCCGCTACCCCTGGAATGTCCGCCGCGTCTGACCCGCGCCGCGCACCGCCCACAACCGGAACACTGGCATGCCCTTCCCCGATGATTCGCTGACCTACCTCAAGGCGGCGCGGCGCAACTCCTTCCAGGACAATGACGCGCTGGCCGGCACGGTGAAGACCGTGCTGGAGGATGTCCGCGCCCGTGGCGACGCGGCGGTGCGCGACTACGGCCGTGCCTTCGACAAGTCCGACCTCGAGCGCTTCGAGGTCAGCGCCGCCGAGCGCGCCGAGACCGTGGCGCGCATGGACGGCGCCGCGCGCGAGGATGCCGAGTTCGCCATCACCCGCGTGCGGGATTTCGCCGAACGCCAGCGCGCCACCATGCTGCCGCTGGAGGCCGAGGTGCTGCCGGGGCTGCATCTCGGCCACCGCGTCATCCCCATCGCGCGGGTGGGCGCCTATGTGCCGGGCGGGCGCTACCCGCTGCTCTCGGCGCCGGTGATGACCATCGTGCCGGCGCGCGTGGCGGGCTGCGACGAGGTGGTGGCCTGCCTGCCGCCCACCGCGCACCCGGACATGGTGGCGGTCTGCCATCTCTCGGGCGCCGACCGCATCTTCCGCATCGGCGGCGCGCAGGCGATCGCGGCGATGGCCTACGGCACGGAGAGCGTGCCGGCGGTGGACAAGATCTTCGGCCCCGGCAACGCCTATGTGAACGAGGCGAAGCGGCAGGTCTTCGGCACAGTGGGCATCGACCAGCTCGCCGGGCCCAGCGAGATCTACGTGGTGGCCGACGAGACGGGCGACCCGCGCATGATCGCGACCGACCTGCTGGCCCAGGCGGAGCACGACGTGATGACGCGTGTCGGCCTCATCACCACCGACCGCGCCCTGGCCGAGGCCACCATCGCCGAGGTGGAGCGCCAGCTGACCGATCTCTCCACCGCGGGCGTCGCCGGCCAGGCCTGGCGGGACTATGGCGAGGTGGTGCTCTGCGCCGACACGGCGGCGATGCTCGCCTGCTCCGATCGCATCGCGGCCGAGCACCTGCAGGTGCACACGCGCGACCCGCACGCCACGGCGCGGCAGCTGCGCAACTACGGCTCGCTGTTCATCGGGCCGCTGGCCAGCGTGGTCTATTCCGACAAGTGCTGCGGCACCAACCACACCCTGCCGACGCTGGGGGCCGGCCGCTACACCGGCGGGCTGTGGGTCGGTTCCTACCTCAAAGTCTGCACCCACCAGTGGCTGGAGCCGGCCGGTGTGGCGGCGGTGGCCCCGCCGGCCATCCGGCAGAGCGCGCGCGAGGGACTGGAAGGCCACCGCCGCGCCGCCGCCCTCCGCACGGAGCTGAACAGCGTGACGGCCTGACGCGGCGCCAGGGCGCGGTCAGGGCACCGCGCCCGCCTGCGCGACCGCGAGGAAGCGCTCCAGGGTCGGGGAGGTGTCGCCGGCCCGCCAGACGATCCCGGTCTCCAGGCAGGGCGCCGGCCCTGCCAGGTCCACGTATCGCACCCCCGCCCGCGCCAGGTTGCGCAGCGAGGCCGGCACCATGGCGACCCCCATGCCGGCCGAGACGAGGCTGATGATCGTCTGCATCTGGATCGCCTCCTGCACCACATGGGCGCCGCCCACATGCGCGGCGAAATAGCCGGTCACGAGATCATGGAAGACCGGCGCCGAGCGGCGCGGGAAGATGATCAGGGGAAGCCCGGCCAGCGCCTCCGGCGGCAGGCGCCCGGCGGCGAGGGAGAGGCGCCCCTCCCGCAGCCAGCTCTCGGGCAGGGCCATGACCAGCGGCTCCGACACCAGCGGCCGGTAGCGCAGCGCCTCCGGCAGCGCCATGCCGGATGGCGGGATGATCAGGCCCGCATGCTGCCGCCCGGCCAGGAGGGCGGCGATCTGGACGTCGCTGGTCGCCTCCGTCAGCACGATCTCGACGCCGGGGCAGAGCTGCGCGTAGCGGCGCACCAGGTCGGGGAGGATGCTGTAATCCGCCGTGCTGATGAAGGAGAGCTCCAGCCGCCCCGCCTCGCCCTCGCGCAGGCGCCGGGCGATCTCCGGCAGCGCGTTCATCCGCTCGAGCGCGGCCCGCGCATGGGGCAGCCATGCCGCGCCGAACGGCGTGAGGGAGACGGTGCGTTTCGTGCGGGTGAACAGCGCTGCCCCCAGCGCTTGCTCCAGCGACAGGATGGACTGGCTGAGCGGCGGCTGCGTCATGCCGAGGCGCTCCGCCGCGCGGCCGAAATGCAGGGTCTCCGCCACGGTCACGAAATGCCGGAGTTGCCGGACGTCCATCGGTGATACGCCTTGCGACTTAATCGGGCCCCTAAAATATATTTCACAGTCTGAACGCGGCAAGCTACCGCTGCGCCGCTCAACAGATTCGGGGTTCCCCATGCCGGCCTACCGCTCCCGCACCAGCACCCATGGCCGCAACATGGCGGGGGCGCGCGGCCTCTGGCGCGCGACCGGCATGAAGGACAGCGATTTCGGCAAGCCCATTATCGCCATCGCCAACTCCTTCACCCAGTTCGTGCCCGGCCATGTGCACCTGAAGGACCTCGGCCAGTTGGTGGCGCGGGAAATCGAGGCCGCCGGCGGCGTGGCGAAGGAATTCAACACCATCGCCGTCGATGACGGCATCGCCATGGGCCATGGCGGCATGCTCTACAGCCTGCCCTCGCGCGAGTTGATCGCCGACAGCGTGGAATACATGGTCAACGCGCATTGCGCCGACGCGCTGGTCTGCATCTCCAACTGCGACAAGATCACGCCCGGCATGCTGATGGCGGCGATGCGCCTGAACATCCCGGTGGTCTTCGTCTCCGGCGGCCCGATGGAGGCGGGCAAGGTCGTCCATCGCGGCGTCCGCCGCTCGGTCGACCTGGTCGATGCGATGATCGCCGCCGCCGACAGCGACATCACCGACGCCGAGGTGGCGGTGATCGAGCGCTCGGCCTGCCCGACCTGCGGCTCCTGCTCGGGCATGTTCACCGCCAACTCCATGAACTGCCTGACCGAGGCGCTGGGCCTGGCGCTGCCCGGCAACGGCACGGTGGTGGCCACCCATGCGGACCGGCGCGGGCTGTTCCTGGAGGCCGGGCGGCTGATCGTCGACCTCGCCCGCCGCTACTACGAGCAGGACGACGCCGCCGCCCTGCCCCGCAACATCGCGACCTTCGCCGCCTTCGAGAACGCGATGACGCTGGATATCGCCATGGGCGGCTCCACCAACACCGTGCTGCACCTGCTCGCGGCGGCGCAGGAAGGCGGCATCGACTTCACCATGCGCGACATCGACCGCCTCTCGCGCCGCGTGCCGGTGCTCTGCAAGGTGGCGCCGGCGGTGGCCAATGTGCATGTCGAGGACGTGCACCGCGCCGGCGGCATCATGGGCATCCTGGGCGAGCTGGACCGCGCCGGGCTGATCTCCCGCGATGTCGGCACGGTGCACGCCGCCACCATGGGCGAGGCCCTCGCGCGGTGGGACCTGAAGCGCACGGAGAGCCGCGGCGTGCGGGAGTTCTTCTGCGCGGCCCCCGGCGGCATCCCGACCACCGAGGCCTTCAGCCAGTCCGCCCGCTGGGATGCGCCGGACCTCGACCGCGCGGCGGGGGTGATCCGCGACGCGGAGCATGCCTTCTCGCGCGATGGCGGCCTCGCCGTGCTCTACGGCAACCTCGCGGAGGATGGCTGCATCGTGAAGACGGCGGGCGTCGATGCCTCGATCCTGGTCTTCGACGGGCCGGCGCGGATCTTCGAGAGCCAGGACGCCGCGGTGGAGGGAATCCTGGGCGGCCGTATCGTACCGGGCGACGTGGTGCTGATCCGCTACGAGGGGCCGAAGGGCGGACCGGGGATGCAGGAGATGCTGTACCCGACCAGCTACCTGAAGTCGAAGGGGCTGGGGAAGGCCTGCGCGCTTGTCACCGATGGCCGCTTCTCCGGCGGCTCCTCCGGCCTGTCGATCGGCCACGTGTCGCCCGAGGCGGCGGAAGGCGGGCTGATCGGCCTGGTGCAGGATGGCGACCGGATCGAGATCGACATCCCGAACCGCGCCATCCGCCTGGCTGTGCCCCAGGAGGAACTGGAACAACGCCGCGCGGCCATGGAGGCGCGGGGAGCCCAGGCCTGGCAGCCGGTGAACCGGGACCGGCCGGTCTCCGCGGCGCTGCGGGCCTATGCGGCGCTGACCACAAGCGCCGCCCGTGGCGCGGTGCGCGACGTGGAGCAGCAGAGGCGGCGATGATCCGCTACTCCGGCACCACGGCACCGGCGGTGTTGTCATCCCCGCATGCTCGGACAGGGTCATGTCGTTGACGTGGCACCGGTGAACCGTGAGGGGGCGGCCTCCGAGCGCGCTGTACGGGTGGCCTCGTCGGGTGGGTGAACCAGGCCGGAAGTGCGTGGAGGACAGCCTGGGAATCCGGGCCGGAGGCGAGCGTCGTCACGCCAAGGTCCGGACGAAGGCTTTCGCCATGCTGTTGCTCTGCGGGCTCTGGGCGGCGTGATCCGCGAGATGTCGCGGGCGATGTCGCAGTTCCCGTGACTGCCGGAGCATTCGGCCGGGTCCGGCGGGGCTGATGTGGCCGAACCGGCGCTTGGCCGCCTCCACCATCAGGTTGCGGGCATGCTCCGGGGTCGATGCCGCCGGCAGGATCGGCGAAGGGGACGGCTTCCCGGCCGCGGCAGCCGAGGGTGAACGCCACCCGGACCCGCTCGCCGCAGTCGCAGGCGGCGTCGGACTCGTCCAGGCATCCTCGGGGGCTGCGGGCCTTGGCGGCGGGCTTCGCCGGGGGCCATCCGGCGGCAGCACGAATCCCTGCGGCAGCAGGCCTCCTTGCGGTCCGACCCGCTAGAAGGCTTCCTCGATGGAGCCCGCCTCCAGCCTGCTGTGAAGCGGCGCTTCACACCCTTGCAAGCCCGGAGCTTCTGCCCGGCACTGTCGCGGTCGCAGCCGGCTATGATTTGTACGCGCGCCGGGTCGGCCGGCATAGGCGTAAGCCTGCGCCATCGGCGGCTATGTCCGATGCCCCGCCGAAACAGGGGCCACTCCAGGCTCTGCTTCCGCCATCGGCGGAGCATGGGAATGAGCGATTGACATGCATCAATGCCGCTTGAGCATCATTGAATGCATCTAGGCGTAAGCGTCCTGGAGGCTGCTCCGCGGAACCCGGCCTACGATGAGGCAACGGTAACGGTCAGGTCTGGTCCGACTGGCAGATGGCGCCGCTGCCAAGATCAGCCTGCTTCCGTGTGCGTGCCCACTTCGCAGAAGGGCGGTGCACAGGAGCCGCGTCAATCCCGAGGAGAAGATACCGTGGCTATCACGACAATTGCGCTCCATGTCGAACCCGGCGCTTCGGAAGCAGTGGACGCATGCCTTGCGCTGCCGATGTCGATCGCCGAGGCCCACGCCGCGCATGTGACCGCACTCGTGTTCGGAGCAGGCGCGTTTCGCGACGCATCCGGCGCGGACACGACCTTCCTGACTGATCAGGACCTCATTTCCCGCGAGGAGAGGGTGGCCGCGCATGTCCAGAAGGTTCTGGATTCGCGGGGAATCCGGTTCGAGGTGCGTGGCCGCAGCAACTTCGCCTACGGGGTCGGTGAAGTCCTTGCTGACCAGATGCGGGTCAGCGACCTTGGAATCGCGTCGTTCGGCCCGGGCGTCGATATCGGTAAGCGCTTCGTCGTGTCCGGCGGAATCTTCTTGTCCGGGCGGCCGCTGCTGCTCGTGCCGCCCGGCCACGCCGCTTCCTCCTACCCCTCGCGCGTCATCCTGTCCTGGGATGCTTCGCCTGCGGCGGTTCGCTCGGTCCACGGAGCGCTTCCGTTCATCAAGCGCGCGGAAGAGGTGACCGTTGTGAGCGTCACGGATGACAAGGAGTTCCGGCCCGGCCAGTCTGGGGTCGAGTTGGTGCATCTGCTGGCGCGTCACGGTGCGCACGCAACCTTCCGCCCCGTCCAACGAGGCCGCCGCGGCGTGGTTCACGCCGTCATGGATGTTGCACGCGAGATCCAGGCCGACATGTTGGTGATGGGGGCCGTTCGCCACGCTTCTCTGCACAATCTGGTGTTCGGCAGCGCGACGATGGATCTGCTCGACCAGGGCCCCGCACTACCCACGCTGGTGGCAGCGTAGGATTGTCGGCCGGTCGATCCACTGGCTTGGTCCGCCCGGTCGCTCTGGGCCGAGCGGAGGCCAGAAACCGGGCGGCCGCGTTGATTTCTCCACTGCCATGAACAATGGCGGGATGTGCCTCGATAGGCACCCAGCCCATCGTCATCGCCTGCAGATCATGGAAGGCCGGGCGTCAAATTCCTCGGGCTGCCACACCCGCCGGGCCCTCCATGCCGGAGGCGCATATGGCCGGCCGTGGCGGCTCCTCCGGATCGAGTTGCATGAACGGTCCGCAGGGGCCGGCGGCCGCTTGAAGCACCCCCCATCCGAAATGGAAGTACCAGCCGTGCAGCATGAGGTTCCTCTGCGCCACACGCTCGGCAACGAAGGGATAGGCCGCAAGGTTCCGTAGGCTTGCCAGGATTGCCGCCTGCTCAGCCTGGCGCGCGACAGAAGCATGGTCGGCCTCGGTGACCAGACCCTCCATCTCCTCGCGCACCGTCCGTACCACATCGACCCAGTCCGAGACGTACTCGAAGCGCCCGGCCCCGTGATCATGTTCCAGCAGGCAGCGTATGCCGGCGCAGAAGGAATGGCCCAGCACCACGACATGGCGCACGCCGAGCGCCCTGACGCCGAACTCGATGGCTGCGGCGGTGCCATGGGGCTGGCGGTCCGGCGTCGGCGGTGGCACCAGGGCGGCGACATTGCGCACCACGAACAAGTCCCCGGGGCGCGCGCCGCAGATGATCGCAGGGTCGGTGCGGCTGTCCGAGCAGGCGATGACCATCACTTCCGGATGCTGGCCTTCCAGCAGGCGGCTGTAGAGTTCCTCATCCGCCTCGAAATGCTGGTGCCGGAACCGGTTGAAGCCGCTCACCAGGCGACGCAACGCCGCATGGCCGGCGGGCGAGGCGCAGGCGGCGCTGCCCGGCGCCGGGCCGCCGGCGGAAGGAGGCAATGCCCGGCCGGGCTGGCTGCAATCGCAGGCGTCAGGCCAGTGGCTGCTCCGTGCCATGACGATACCGCTCCTAGGCCGGGGCAACGGCAGGCAGGCCCGGTGCCCGGCAGGCCTCGGCCGCCTGCGCCAGCACGAAATCTGCCAGCGCGCCGATGTCGGACGAGGGGAGGAAGGGCACGGGCGCTGCCACCGGCGCACTGCCGGTGACGGCGCAAACCGAGGCGTCGTCCATTGCCTGCAGACGCCGGTCCTGCCCCGCCCGCACGGCCTCCAGCTTGGGGTAGGGCGAGAGCCGGAAGCCTTCCAGCAGCACCACGTCCACCGGCAGCAGCCGCGCCAGCAGGGCATCGACATCCGGCTCCGCCTCCATCGCCGGCAATTCGCGCATCAGGATCTGGCGCGTGCCGCTGGCCAGGATGATCTCCTGCGCGCCGGCCTCGCGCTGCGCCCAGCTGCCCGTGCCCGGCCTGTCGAGGTCGACATCGTCCGGCACGTGCTTGATGGTGGAGACCCGCAGCCCCCGCGCCGACAGCTCGGCGACGAGGTTGCGCGCCAGCCCTGCCTTGGCAGCGCAGCCGCCGATGATCCCGAAGACTTTCATGGCGAGGGTATCTCCAGTGTTGAAGCCGCCGCCCGGTGGGCCACCCGTGGCAGCTCCCCTCGGTGGACGGCCATGCCCAGCTCAAGGCTGCGGGCGATCCGGTGCGCGCGCTCCATCAGGTAGGCCGCCGCCGCAGGTCCGCAGACCGCCTCCGCCGTCTGCCCGAAGAGCGCCAGCCACTGGGCGAAGTGTTCCGGCCGCAACTCCATCGCCGCATGCGCGGCCATGGGCTGGCCGTGGTAGCGCCCGCTCATCAGCGCCACCGAGGACCAGAAATCGCGCAGCCGGGCGATATGGGCCTCCCAGTCCGTGACCCCGGCAAAGAGCGGGCCGAGCAGCCTGTCGCGCCGCGCCTCGGCGTAGAAGGCGCGGAGCAGCCGCTCCAGCATGGCCTCGTCCAGCCCTGCCGGGCGTGGCGCCGGAGGGGCTGCCGCCATCCGGCGAGCGATCAGGGCGGCGGCGCGGGTTGCGGGGCCTTCCGGCCCGTGCGTCGGGCCGCTCATGCCAGCGCCTCCCCTTCCGCGCCGAAGGGCAGCACGTCCAGCGCATCCCCCGGCCGGAGCTCCTGCAGCCCGGCCTCCAGGAAGGCCAGGCCGGACGCGCCCAGCAGGGGCGACAGCCGGCCGGAGCCGTCCGGCCCCGTGCGCGCCGCCTCCAGCACGCCGTCGCGGCTGTGCAGGCGGACGGGCAGGAACTCGGCGCGCCCCGGCCTGCGGCGCAGGGCGAAGCCGGCGCGCGACACCACGGGGCGGGGCGCCGGCGTCCCCGCCATGCGGGCCAGCAGCGGGCGGAGGAAAGCCAGCGCGCCGGCCAGGGCCGCCTGCGGGTTGCCCGGCAGGCCGAGAAAGAGGGCATCGCCGATCCTCCCCGCCGCCAGCGGCTTGCCCGGCTTCATGGCCACCTTCAGCACCGCCAGCTCGCCGCCCAGCGCCCGCAGCGCCTCGCGGACATGGTCCTCGTCGCCCACCGAGATGCCGGCGGTGGTCAGCACGAGGTCGGCCTCGCCCGCGGCCGCGTGCAAGGCATCGCGCATGGCGCCGGCCTCGTCGGCCACGGCCGGGCGGCTTTGCACCGCCACGCCCCAGCTCCGCAGCAGCGCGCGGAGCATGGGCGCGTTGGAATCATGGATCTGCCCGGGCGCCAGGGGCTGGCCTGTCCCGCGCAGTTCCCGCCCGCTCGAGAGCAGCACCAGCCGGGGATGGCGCCGCACCGGGACGGCCTCCACGCCCTGCGCGGCCAGCAGGGTGACGTGCCGCCAGTCCAGCCGCGAGCCGGGATGGATGAGCACCTCGCCCGCGCCGATGTCCTCGGCACGGCGCCGCAGGTTCGTGCCGGGCGCCGGCAGCCCGGCCAGCTGGATGAAACCCTCCCGCAGGACGACATGCTCCTGCGCGATCACCGCGTCCGCCCCCTCCGGCAGCGGCGCGCCGGTGAGGATGCGGTGGGCCGTGGCGGGCGCCAGCCATCCCGGCGCCTCGCCCGCCGCCGTCCGGCCGGCGACGGGCAGCCAGGCGCCCGGCAGGGCCGCGCCCGTGGCGATGGCGTAGCCATCCATGGCCGACTGGTCGAAGCGGGGCAGGTCGAGCCGGGCCTGCAGGGGGGCGGCGGCGATGCGGCCGCAGCACGCCTCCAGCGGCACCGTCTCGGCGGGCAGAGGCGCCGCCGCCAGGGCCAGGACGCGCGCCCGCGCCTCCTCGAACGGCATGCCGCCCCCGGGGCAGGTGAGGTCAGCGCGGGCGAAGCCGGGGGTGATGGCGTTCATGCCGGCACCCGCGTGATGCGGACGCGCACCGGATCGGGGAAGGCCTGGCGCAGCAGGCGCTCCACCGCGGCGGCGGCGGGCTGCGGCGAGGCGGCCATGGCGCCCATCAGGTCCAGCCAGATCTCCTCGCCGCCATGCTCCACCAGGTGCCGGATCCTCTCTGCCAGCAGCGGCCCGGCCGCCACGCCTTCCGCCCGCGCCGCCTGCCCGACGCGCTCCCGCAGCGCGGAGGGGCCGACGATGGCGAGGAACGCCTCGGCCCGGCCGGGATCGGTCAGGCCCTCGAGAATTGCGCCGAGCATGGCGGCCCCTTTCCTCACTGCACCAGCGGCGTCGCCGCGCCCGGCATGTCGAAGCCCTCGATCCGGGCCTGCCCGGCCAGCAGGGCGACATACTGCGCGACGGCGCGGCGCCAGGAATGTTCCTCCAGGTAGCGCGCGATCGTCGCGCGCACCTGCGCGAAGGGCAGCGCCTGTCCCTCCACCTTCCGCTCCAGCCGCAGCACATGCACGCCGTAGCGGGTGCAGACCGGCGCGGCGCAGGTCTCGCCCGGCCGCAGGGCCAGCAGCGCGGCCTCGAATTCCGGCGTGGTCTCGCCGCGCGCGACCTGCCCCAGCCGGCCGCCCTCGGCCGCGGAGGGGCAGTCCGACAGGGCGCGGGCCAGGGCCTCGAAGCGCTCCGGGTGGCCTGCCACCTCGGCCAGCACCGCGCGCGCCCGCGCCTCCGCCACGGCATGGGCGGCGGCATCCTCGCGCGCGGCCTTGAACAGGATGTGCACCGGCTCGAACAGGTCAGGGGCGCGGAAACGGGCGGGGTTGGCCTGGTAGTAGCGGCGGCAGGCCGCCTCATCGGCCTGCGGCGTGCGGATCTCGGCCTGGAGGAGGGCCTGGATCAGCCGCTCCTCCTCCGTCTCGCGCGGGCCCTCGCCCGGCTGGGGCGCGGCGACCACGCCCAGGGCCCGGGCGCGCTGCGCCAGCAGCGCACGGACGACCAGCGCCCGCGTGGCGGCATCCCAGGCCTGCCGGGCGCTCTCCCCGGCATGGTGCTGCACCTCCTGGGCGATGGCGGCATGCGCGATGACATGGCCATTGACGGCGACGGCAGGCGGCGGCGGCGCCGCCTCGCGGAGGGTGACGCGGCGCATGGCTCAGTTCCCCCCGGCCGGCAGGGCAGGCACCTCGGCCACGGGCTTCCGCCCGGTGCTGCCGGCCACGGCCGGCGCGGCATCGGCCATGGCGCGAGCCACCGGGCGCCGCGTGCGGACGACCTGGTAGCCGGTGCGGCCCAGATACCAGACGGGCGCACTCCAGACGTGCACCAGCCGGGTGAAGGGGAACACGACGAACAGCGTCATGCCGAGGAACAGGTGCAGCTTGAAGATCAGGCTGACATCGGCGACTTCCGCCGCCACGCCGGGCTGCAGCGTCACGATGCCCTGCGCCCAGGTCATGAACTTCACCATCTCATGCCCGTCCATATGCTGGGCGGAGACAGGGATGGTGAGCAGGCCGAGCGTCAGCTGCGCCCAGAGCAGCAGCAGGATGGCGGTGTCGCTGACGCTGGAGGTGGCGCGGATGCGCGGGTCCAGCAGCCGCCGGTGCGCCAGCAGCGCGATGCCTGCCCAGCAGGCGATGCCGGCGATGCCGCCCACCAGCATCGCCATGCCCTGCTTGAAGCCATGGCCGATGCCGAGCGCGTCGAACACCGCCACGGGCGTCAGCAGCCCCACCAGATGGCCGCCGAAGATGACGAGGATGCCGAGGTGGAAGAGGTTGGAGCCGAGCCGCAGCTGCTTCCGGCGCAGCAGCTGGCTGGAGCCAGCGCGCCAGGTGTACTGCCCATGGTCGAAGCGCAGCAGGCTGCCCAGCAGGAAGACCGCCAGCGCGACATAGGGATACCAGCCGAACAGGGCGTTGTTGATCCAGTTGCCCATGGTGTGTGCCTCCTCAGGCCGCCGCGGCATCGCGCGTCGCCGCCCGCAGGCGGGTGCGCAGCCGGTCCGTTCCACAGCCGTCCAGCGCCTCTCCGGGGCCGAAGCGGACGGCCGCCTCCTCCCAGGCCGCGTCGAGCGCGGCGAGATCGTCCGGGTCCTCGTCCGGGATGGCCGAGGCGCCGGTAGCCGGCGCCCGCGCCAGCGTGGCCACCGCCTCCATCACCGCCGCATAGCCGGCATCGCGCGCCGCCAGCCGCCCGGCCAGCGCGCGCAGGATGGCGGCCGGCTCGGCCAGCAGCGCCTGCGCCTCGGCCTCCGGCAGCAGGGAGAGGAACTCCAGGAAGAGCGGCAGGAAATCCGGCAGCTCGCCCGGCGCCATCTCCAGCCCGTGCTGCGCGTAGAGGCCGATCAGGTCGGCCATGGCCTGGCCGCGGTCGCGGCTCTCGCCATGCACATGCTCGAACAGATGCAGCGAGACGGCGCGGCCGCGATCGAACAGGTCTACGTAGCGCTCCTGCAGCGCATAGATGTCCTGCGCGGCGAAATCCCGCAGCAGGGCCGCCAGCGCGGTGCGGGAAGCCTCAGGCAGCATCGCCTCGGCCTCGAGCGCGGCGGCGATCTCCGGCACGGCGGCCCGCATCGCCTCGGTGGGGTAGGAGAGCAGTGCCGCGAGGGCGCGATAGGTGCGGGCCATCACTCGACCTCCATCGGGGTCTTGCCGGCAGATTTGCCGCCGAACAGGCTGAAGCCGGTCTTGCCCGAGCAGCCATCGCCGAAGGAGAAGCCGCAGGAGCCGCGCAGCTGATAGGCATCCTCCCCCGTCTCGCGGTGCGCGGTGGGGATGACGAAGCGGTCCTCGTAATTGGCGATGGCCATCAGCCGGTACATCGCCTCGATGTCGTTCCCGGTCAGGCCGACACGCTCGGCGAGGCTGTCGTCCAGCACGCCATCGACGGTCTTGCCGCGCATGTAGGCGCGCATGGCCAGCATCCGCTCCAGCGCCAGCTCCACGGGCTTCGTGCGCCCGGCGGTCAGCAGGTTCGCCAGATACTCGACAGGGATGCGCAGCGACGCCACGTCCGGGATGCCGCCCACGGCACCGAGGTCGCCCTTGGCGGCGGCGGACTGGATCGGGCTCAGCGGCGGCACGTACCAGACCATCGGCAGGGTGCGGTACTCGGGGTGCAGCGGGAAGGCGATCTTCCAGTCCATCGCCATGCGCCACACGGGCGAATGCTTCGCGGCTTCGAGCCAGGCGTCGGAGATGCCGTCCAGCCGCGCCTGGGCCTGCACGCGCGGGTCCGCGGGGTCGAGGAAGACCTTCAGCTGCGCCTCGTAGAGATCGCCCTCGTCCGGCACCGAGGCCGCCTCCGCGATGCGGTCGGCATCATACAGCACCACGCCGAGGTAGCGGATGCGGCCGACGCAGGTCTCGGAGCACACCGTGGGCAGCCCTGCCTCGATGCGCGGGAAGCAGAAGGTGCACTTCTCCGACTTGCCGGAAGACCAGTTGTAATAGACCTTCTTGTAGGGGCAGCCGGAGACGCACATGCGCCAGCCGCGGCACTTGTCCTGGTCGATTAGGACGATGCCGTCCTCCTCGCGCTTGTAGATGGCGCCGGAGGGGCAGGCCGCCGCGCAGGCCGGGTTGAGGCAGTGCTCGCACAGCCGCGGCAGGTACATCATGAAGGTGTTCTCGAAGGCGCCGTAGATCTCCTTCTGCACGCCCTCGAAATTGGCGTCCTGGCTGCGCTTGCTGAACTCGCCGCCCAGGATCTCCTCCCAGTTCGGACCCCACTCGATCTTCTCCATCCGCTGCCCGCTGATGAGCGAGCGCGGGCGGGCGGTCGGCATGGCCTTCGCCTCGGGCGCCTTCTGCAGGTGCTCGTAGTCGAAGGTGAAGGGCTCGTAATAGTCGTCGATCTCCGGCATGTCGGGGTTGGCGAAGATCTTGCTCAGCACGCGCCACTTGGCGCCGATGCGCGGCTCGATCCGGCCGTCCTCGCGGCGCACCCAGCCGCCCTTCCAGCGCTTCTGGTTCTCCCAGTCCTTCGGGTAGCCGATGCCGGGCTTGGTCTCGACATTGTTGAACCAGGCGTATTCCACGCCCTCGCGGCTGGTCCAGACGTTCTTGCACGTCACCGAGCAGGTGTGGCAGCCGATGCACTTGTCGAGGTTCAGCACCATCGCGATCTGCGCGCGAACCTTCATCACACGATCTCCTTCGCGGCGGTATCCTCGAGCCAGTCCACCTTGTTCATCTTGCGGATGACGATGAACTCGTCCCGGTTGGCGCCGACCGTGCCGTAGTAGTTAAAGCCGTAGGATTGGTGCGCGTAGCCGCCGATCATGTGCGTCGGCTTCAGCACCGCGCGGGTGACGGAGTTGTGGATGCCGCCGCGCTGGCCGGTGACCTCGCTGCCCGGCATGTTCACGATCTTCTCCTGGGCGTGGTACATCATCACCATCCCCGGATTGACGCGCTGCGAGACCACCGCCCGCGCCACCAGCGCACCATTGGCGTTGTAGGCCTCCACCCAGTCATTGTCGGCGATGCCGGCGCGCTTCGCGTCCTCCTCGCTCATCCAGATCACCGGGCCGCCGCGGTTCAGCGTCAGCATCAGCAGGTTGTCGGAATAGGTGCTGTGGATGCCCCACTTCTGGTGCGGCGTGATGAAGTTCAGCACGATCTCGGTGTTGCCGTTGCCGTGCCGGCCGCGCACCGGGGCCACGGCCTTGGTGTCCACCGGCGGGCGCCAGGTGACGAGGCTCTCGCCGAAGCCGCGCATCCACAGGTGGTCCTGGTAGAGCTGCTGGCGCCCGGTCAGCGTCCGCCACGGGATCAGCTCATGGACGTTGGTATAGCCGGCGTTGTAGCAGACCTTCTCGCTCTCCAGACCCGACCAGGTGGGGGAGGAGATGATCTTGCGCGGCTGCGCCTGCACGTCGCGGTAGCGGATCTTCTCGTCCTCCTTGGGGAGCGCGAGATGCGCGTGGTCGCGGCCGGTGAAGCGGCCGAGCGCCTCCCACGCCTTCACCGCCACTTCGCCATTCGTCTCCGGCGCCAGGCTCAGGATGGCCTCGATGGCGTCTAGATCGGCGTCGAGCCTGGGCTGGCCGTTCGGCGCGGTGCCGTTCAGCGCACGGAGGAACTCCACCTCGTGCCGGGTGTCCCAGCCGATGCCCTTGCCGCCATTGCCGAGCTTCTCCAGCAGCGGGCCCACCGAGGTGAAGCGCTCGTACAGTGCCGGATAGTCGCGCTCGACGATACTGACGGCCGGCATGGTGCGGCCGGGGATGGGCGGCACGGCGCCGGTCTTCCAGTCCTGCACGTCATAGGGCTGCGCCAACTCGCCCGCCGTGTCGTGCTGGATCGGCGTCAGCACGACGTCGGTTTCCTTTCCCAGCACCTCGGGCGCCACCTCGGAGAAGCTGCGGGCGATGCCCTTGTAGATCTCCCAGTCCGAGCGCGCCTCCCAGGCCGGGTCCACCGCCGCGGAGAGCGGGTGGATGAAGGGGTGCATGTCGGAGGTGTTGAGGTCGTTCTTCTCGTACCAGGTGGCCGTCGGCAGCACGATGTCCGAGTAGACGCAGGTGGTGGACATGCGGAAGTCCAGCGTCACCAGCAGGTCCAGCTTGCCCTCGGGCGCCTTGTCGTGCCAGCGCACCTCGCGCGGCGTCTCGTGCCCTTCCTCGCCCAGATCCTTGCCCAGCACGCCATGGCTGGTGCCCAGCAGGTGCTTGAGGAAATACTCGTGCCCCTTGCCGGAGGAGCCCAGCAGGTTGGAGCGCCAGACGAACATGTTGCGCGGCCAGTTCGCCGGATCATCCGGGTCCTGGCAGGAGAGCTCGAGCTCGCCGGACTGCACGGCCTGCGCCACATAGTCCTTGGGCTCCATCCCCGCCGCGCGCGCCCTGGCCGCGATGGTCAGCGGGTTCTGCCGGAGCTGCGGCGCGGAGGGCAGCCAGCCCATCCGCTCGGCGCGGACATTGTAGTCGATCAGTGCACCGCTCCAGTCGCCCTCGGGCGCGGTGGGCGAGAGGATCTCGGAGACGCCGAGCGTCTCGTAGCGCCACTGGTCAGTGTGGGCGTAGAAGAAGGAGGTGGAGTTCTGCTGCCGTGGCGGGCGGCTCCAGTCCAGCGCGAAGGCGATCGGCGCCCAGCCGGTCTGCGGCCGCAGCTTCTCCTGCCCCACATAATGCGCCCAGCCGCCGCCGGATTGCCCGATGCAGCCGCAGAAGACCAGGAGGTTGATGATCCCCCGGTAGGCCATGTCCATGTGGTACCAGTGGTTCAGCCCCGCGCCGAGGATGACCATGGAACGGCCCTTGGTCTTCTCCGCGTTGGAGGCGAATTCCCGTGCCACATGGATGATCTGGTGCCGCGGCACGCCCGTCACGCGCTCCGCCCAGGCGGGGGTGAAGGGCTCGTCCGTGTCGTAGGAATGCGCCACATGGCCGCCGCCGAAGCCACGGTCCAGCCCGTAATTGCCGCAGAGCAGGTCGAAGACGGTGGTGACCAGCGCCTCGCCGTCACGCAGTTGCAGGTTGCGCACGGGGATGTTGCGGACCAGCACGTCCGGGTGCTCGGTCGCCGTGAAGCCGTTGGTGGCGGCGCCGCCGAAATAGGGGAAGGCGACGCGCGCGGTGGGGCCATGCCCCGCCAGCGTCAGCGCCAGGGTGACATCGGCGCCGCCGCTCTCGCGGGCTTCCAGGTTCCACTTGCCCTGCTCGCCCCAGCGGAAGCCGATGGAGCCGTTCGGCACCACCGGATTGCCGGCGGCGTCGAAGGCCACCGTCTTCCAGGCGGGGTTGTTCGCCTCGCCCATCCCGTCCACGAAGTCGTCGGCGCGCAGCAGGCGCTCGGCCACGTAGCGGTCGCCCTGCCGCACCAGGCGCACCAGCATCGGCATGTCGGTGTAGCGGCGGGCGTAATCGTCGAAATAGGGCACGGTGCGGTCGAGGTAGAACTCGCGCAGCATCACATGGCCCATGGCCAGCGCCAGCGCCGCGTCGGTGCCCTGCTTGGGGTGCAGCCAGAGATCGGCGAACTTGGTGGCCTCGGCGTAGTCGGGCGAGACGACGACGCTCTTGGTGCCCTTGTAGCGCACCTCGGTGTAGAAATGCGCGTCCGGCGTGCGCGTCTGCGGCACGTTGGAGCCCCAGAGCATCAGGTAGCCGGCATTGTACCAGTCGGCGCTCTCCGGCACGTCGGTCTGCTCGCCCCAGGTCATCGGGCTGGCGGGCGGCAGGTCGCAGTACCAGTCATAGAAGCTCATGCAGACGCCGCCGAGCAGCGACAGGTAGCGCGAGCCGGCGGCGTAGGAGACCATCGACATCGCCGGGATCGGCGAGAAGCCGATCACGCGGTCCGGCCCATAGGTCCTGGCGGTGTAGGCGTTGGCGGCGGCGATGATCTCGTTGACCTCGTCCCAGCCCGCGCGCACGAAGCCACCCAGGCCGCGCTTCTTCGTGTAGCTCGCGCGCTTCTCCGCATCCTCCACGATCGAGGCCCAGGCGGCGACGGGGGTGCGGATCGCCCGCGCCTCGCGCCACAGCTTCAGCAGGCGGCCGCGCACCATCGGGTGCTTCACGCGGTTGGCGGAGTAGAGATACCAGGAATAGCTGGCGCCGCGGGCGCAGCCGCGCGGCTCGTGGTTCGGCAGGTCCGGGCGCGTGCGCGGGTAGTCCGTCTGCTGCGTCTCCCAGGTGACGATGCCGCCCTTCACGTAGATCTTCCACGAGCAGGAGCCGGTGCAGTTCACCCCATGCGTCGAGCGGACGACTTTGTCGTGCTGCCAGCGCTTGCGGTAGCCGTCCTCCCAGGCGCGCGGCTCGTTGGTGACCACCCCGTGGCCGTCGGCAAAGGTGTCGACCTGCTTCCGGAAGAAGGTCAGCCGGTCAAGGAAGTGGCTCATCCCTGGATTTCCTGCGGTATGCGGTGCCTCGGGCAGCGAGGACCGCGAAGCGTGCCCAGGTTATGGATGAGCTCAGGCGTGGCATTCATTGATCTGAGTCAAGGAACCGGAGTGATCAAAATGCATAATCGGATTGATACAAATCACGCCAACGGGCCCGACGATCAGCGCTCCGCGGCACAGCGAAAGACCTCTTCGGTGGATGCCACGATGCCGCATGACCCTGCGGAGACCGCAGGGGCGGCCCTGTCCGAGAGCGGCACCGAGCCCGCGACGCCCCGGGAGGCCCTGGCCGCCACGCCCTGGCTGCGCGCCGTGCCGGAGGCGCTCCTGGACCGGCTGGCGAGCCTGGCGATCCTGCATCGGCTGCCGGTCGGCAGCGTGGTGTTCGAGCAGGCCGAGACGCCGAGCTTCGCGCAGGTCCTGATCGGCGGCAGCATCGAGCTGCTGGGGATCCGTGGCCGCGAGGAGGCCTTTGTCGAGCTGGTCCGTCCGGTCGACCTGCTGCTGCCGGCTGCCGTGCTGAACCGCCAGCCCTACCTGCTGCGGGCCCGCGTGCTCGGCGAGGCGCGCCTGCTGCTGATCCAGGCGGAGATCTTCCGCGAGGCGGTGGCCTCCGACCACGCCTTCTGCCTGGCTGTCCTGGCCTGCCAGGCGGCGCAGTTCCGCCGCCAGGTGAAGCTCGCCAAGAATGTGCGGCTGCGCTCGGCCGAGGAGCGGGTCGGCTGCTATCTGCTCCGCCTCGCCGAGGCCACGCCGCCCGGCCAGGCGGCGCGCCTGCCCACCGAGAAGCGCCTGATCGCCTCCGAGCTCGGCATGACGCGGGAGACCTTCTCCCGCTCCCTCGCCGCGGTGGCCCGCCATGGCCTGCGCGTGGAGGGAGACCTCCTGCACGCCGAGGACCTCGTGGCGGCCCGCGCCCGCTTCGCCCTCGATCCGCTGATCGACGGCCCCGAAACCCTCCATCCGCTCCTGGCAAGGGGAGTTCCAAGATGACGACCGCTCCGGTCGCCCCAGCCGATCAGGGCCGCGCCCTGTGGCTGTCCACCTTCGCCTTCACGGTCTGCTTCGCCGTGTGGACGATCTTCGCCATCATCGGCATCCAGATCCAGAAGGATCTGGGCCTGACCGACACGCAGTTCGGCCTGCTGGTCGGCACGCCGATCCTGGTCGGCTCGCTGATCCGCCTCATCCTCGGCGTCTGGGCCGACCAGTATGGCGGGCGGGTGGTCTTCACCCTCACCATGCTCTCGGCCGCCGCGATGACGGTGCTGCTGACCTTCGCCTACGACTACCCGACCTTCCTGCTGGCCGCGCTCGGCGTCGGCCTCTCGGGCGGCAGCTTCTCGGTCGGCGTGGCCTATGTGGCCAAGTGGTTCCCGAAGGAGAAGCAGGGCACCGCGCTCGGCATCTTCGGTGCCGGCAATGTCGGCGCGGCGGTGACGAAGTTCGCCGCCCCCAGCGTCATGGTGGCCTATGGCTGGCAGAGCGTGGCGCTGATCTGGGCGGCGGCGCTCGCCGTCACGGCGGTGCTGTTCTTCCTGCTCACCCGCGACGATCCGGACCTGGAGCGCCGCCGCGCGGCGGGCGCCCGCCCGGAATCCCTGGCCGCGATGCTGGCGCCGATGGCCAATGTCCAGGTCTGGCGCTTCTCGCTCTATTACTTCTTCGTCTTCGGCGGCTTCGTCGCCCTGGCGCTGTGGCTGCCGCGCTACCTGATCGGCGTCTACGGGCTGGACATCAAGACGGCCGGCATGATCGGCGCCGTCTACTCCATCCCCGCCTCGGTGTTCCGCGCCTATGGCGGCCACCTGTCGGACCGCTATGGCGCGCGGCGGGTGATGTACTGGTCGCTCCTTGTCGGCGTCGCCTGCGCCTTCATCCTCTCCTACCCGCCCGCGCACTATGTCATCCAGGGCATCCGCGGCCCGGTGGCGTTCTCGGCCCGCCTCGGCATCGCGGGCTTCATGGTGGTGGCCTTCGTGCTCGGCTTCTTCATGAGCCTGGGCAAGGCCGCCGTCTACAAGCACATCCCCATCTACTACCCGGACCGCGTGGGCGCGGTGGGCGGCATGGTCGGGCTGGTGGGCGGGCTGGGCGGCTTCCTGCTGCCGATCGCCTTCGGCCTGCTGAACGACCTCACCGGCATCTGGCAGAGCTGCTTCTGGCTGCTCTTCCTCGTCGTCGCCTCGGCCCTGCTCTGGATGCACCTGGCCATCCGCCGGATGGAGCAGGCCGCCGCCGAGGCCGGGCTGCCCGCACGCAGCCTGCCCGAGCTGCCCGAGATGCAGCCGATCCACGGCACCGCCCAGCAGGGCGCGCTGGCCGCGAGCGGCGCCATCCGTGACTGGCGGCCGGAAGACGCCGATTTCTGGGCCACGGCCGGCCGCCGCATCGCGCGCCGCAACCTGTGGATCTCGGTGCCCTGCCTGCTGCTCTCCTTCGCGGTGTGGATGGTGTGGTCCGTGGTGGTGGCCAAGCTGCCCGCCATCGGCTTCGCCTTCAGCAACGAGCAGCTCTTCTGGCTGGCCGCGCTGCCCGGCCTCTCGGGCGCCACGCTGCGCGTCTTCTATTCCTTCATGCCCGCCATGTTCGGCGGCCGGCTGTGGACGACGCTGACCACCTGGTCGCTCGCCCTGCCGGCGCTCGGCATGGGCTTCGCGGTGCAGGAGCCCTCCACCCCCTACTGGATCTTCCTGGCCCTGGCGCTGCTCTGCGGCCTGGGCGGCGGCAACTTCGCCTCCTCCATGGCCAACATCTCCTTCTTCTTCCCCAAGGCGGAGAAGGGCAACGCGCTGGCCATTAATGCCGGGCTCGGCAATCTCGGCGTCAGCGTGGTGCAGTTCGTGGTGCCGCTGGTCATCACCACGGGCGTCTTCGGCTGGCTGGGCGGCGCGCCGCAGGCCGCCCTCGCGGGCGGCGCGCAGGCCTCGCTGTGGCTGCAGAATGCGGGCTTCGTCTTCGTCCCCTTCATCGTGGCCAGCGCCATCGCCGCCTGGTTCGGCATGGACGACATCGCCACGATGAAGGCCTCCTTCGCCGACCAGTCGGTCATCTTCCGCCGCTCGCACAACTGGATCATGTGCTGGCTCTACACCGGCACCTTCGGCTCCTTCATCGGCTTCTCGGCCGCCTTCCCGCTGCTGACGAAGATCCTCTTCCCCGAGGTCAACGCCCTCTCCTATGCCTTCCTTGGCCCGCTGGTCGGCGCCCTGGCGCGCGCGGCGGCGGGGCGGCTGACGGACCGTGTGGGCGGCGGGCGCATCAGCCTGTGGGTGTTCGTGGCGATGAGCCTCGGCACGCTCGGCATCCTCTACGCCATCGGCATGAAGGGCAGCGCCTCGGCCTTCCCGGCCTTCTTCGGCAGCTTCCTCTTCCTGTTCGCCGCCAGCGGAGTCGGCAACGCCTCCACCTTCCAGATGATCCCGGCGATCATGCGCAAGGAGGTCGCGCGCCTGAACCCGGGCCGCCCGGCGGCGGAGCTGGTGAAGCAGGCGGACAAGGAATCGGCGGCGATCATCGGCTTCACCTCGGCCGTGGCCGCCTATGGCGCCTTCTTCATCCCGAAGTCGTTCGGCAGTTCCATCGCGGCCACCGGCGGGGCGGAGCTGGCCCTCTACGGCTTCCTCGGCTTCTACGTCAGCTGCATCGCCATGACCTGGTGGTTCTACACCCGGCACGGCGGCCTGCTGCACGACGTGGAGCGCGGCGGCCGCAAGGCGCCCGTGCCTGCGCCCTCCCCGGCGGAGTAGGCACGCCCGCGCGGGAGGATGGCGCCACGCCTCCCCCACCAAGGGAACATCGCGCCGGCGGGACATTGCAGCCGCCGGCGCCGCATCAGCCAGAACCGGCCCCTTCCGGGGCCTCCAGGAGAGCCGCCCGATGAGCGCTTCCACTGCTTCCGTCTTCGGCCCGCGCAGCGTCGCCGAGATCGCCGCCGCCCTGCCGGGCGCGACGGCCGTGTTCCGCCGCCACAAGCTGGATTTCTGCTGTGGCGGGCAGGCTCCGCTCGCCGAGGCGGCGGCACGGCGTGGCGTCGACCTCGCCACGGTGGAGGGCGAGCTTGCCGCCCTCCACCCCGATGCCGCCGCCGCCACGGTGCCGCAGGAGACGGGCGCGCTGATCGCCCTGATCGAGCAGCGCTACCACGCGACGCACCGGCGCGAATTGCCGGAGCTGGTCCGCCTCGCACGCCGGGTCGAGGCGGTGCATGGCGAGCATCCCCTCGCGCCGCGCGGCCTGGCCGATCTGCTGGAGCGGATGGCCGCCGAGCTCGAAGACCACATGCAGAAGGAGGAGCGGATCCTCTTCCCGCTGATGCGCCAGGGCGGCCACCCGATGATCGGCCAGCCGATCAGCGTCATGCGCGCCGAGCACGACGACCATGGCGGGCATCTGCAGGCGCTGGAGAAGCTGACGCAGGGCGGCGTTCCGCCGGAGGGCGCCTGCAACACCTGGCGCGCCCTCTACGCCGGCACGCGCAAATTCGCTGATGACCTGATGGAGCACGTCCATCTGGAGAACAACGTGCTGTTCCCGCGCTTCTCGGCCTGATCCGCCATGCCGGCCTCCGTCCCGATCGGCATCGTCACCGTCTCCGACCGCGCCAGCCAGGGCGTGTACGCGGATGCGGGCGGCCCCGCCATCCACGCGGTTCTGGCGCGCATCCTGGCCACGCCCTGGCGCGCCGCCGCGCGGCTGGTGCCGGATGAGCAGCCGCAGATCATGTCGGCGCTGACGGCGCTGGCCGACCGGGAGCGATGCCCCCTGATCATCACCACCGGCGGCACGGGGCCGGCCCCGCGCGATGTCACGCCCGAGGCGACGGAGGCGGTCTGTGACCGCCTCCTGCCCGGCTTCGGGGAACTGATGCGCGCCGTCTCGCTGCGAGCCGTGCCGACCGCCATCCTGTCGCGCCAGACCGCCGGCACGCGGGGGCGCAGCCTGATCGTGAACCTCCCGGGCAAGCCTTCGGCCATCGCCGAATGCCTGGAGGCGGTCTTCCCCGCCATCCCCTACTGCATCGACCTGATCGGCGGCCCCCGGCTGGAGACCGACCCTGCCATCTGCAAGGCCTTCCGCCCGCAAGGCGCCTGAAGGACGTTCCGGCGGCCAGGTCCTGGCCCCGGAAGTGCCGGTGGTGCCAGGGGCCTCTCATGCCTGCCATCGCCTGCCACGGGCAGGCCCCCGCAAAGCCGGCGTCCTTCCCCGGACTCACCCTGCGCCTGTCTGTCCTTCGCGGAGATTCGCCCTCGCCGCGGCCATGACCTCTCCGGACAGCATGTCGAGGAGCCGTGCGCCGATGCGGGCCGCCTGCCAGTGCAGCGCGACGCCGAGCCGGCGTTCCGGCACCAGCTCGACCAGGCGGCCGGAGCCCAGATGGTCCGCGACGAGAGGCAGCGGGTTCATGCCCCAGCCCAGCCCGGCGAGCGCGCCATCCACGAAGCCCTGCGTGGACGGCACCCAATGCACCGGCGCATCCAGCGCGGCGGCGCCGAGGATCTCGCCTGCCCAGCGTGCCTGCAGGCCGTCCCGCCGGTCGAAGCGCAGCATCGGTGCCCGCGTGATCGCCTCGGCGTCCACGCCGCGCGGGAAGTGGCGGCGGACGAAGTCCGGGCTGGCCGTCGCCGCATAGCGCAAGGCGCCGAGCGCGACGGTGCGGCAGCCCTGCACGGGGGCGGGATCGGTCGTCACCGCCGCCAGCACCTCGCCCGAGCGCAGGCGGCCGGCCGTGTGCTCCTCGTCGTCCAGCACGAGGTCGAGCAGCGCTCCGGTCCGTTCCGCGAAGCGCGCCGCGGCCGGCAGGAACCAGCTTCCGAGGCTGTCGGCATTCACGGCGATGCGCAGCGTGACCCGGCTTTCACTCCGCTCGCCCCTGCCGGCGATGCCGGGGAGCTGCGCGGCCAGCTCGCCTTCCAGCAGCCGGACCCGCTCGGCATGCGCGCAGAGCTTCGCCCCGGCCTCGGTCGGCACCGGCGGTTGACCGCGCATGACGAGCACCGCGCCGAGACGCTCCTCCAGGCCGCGGACGCGCTGCGACACCGCCGAGGGCGTGACGCCCAGGGCGGCGGCGGCGCGCTCGAAGCCGCCTTCGCGCACCACGGCGGCCAAGGCAGCAAGGGACGGATAGTCGAGCAGGTTTAGCTCCGCTTCATCGAGGTTAGGAAGATGATCTGGCCTACAGGAAGGCGTGGCGGCAGGAAAGCGCCCATGATCACCGCCACCCCCTTCCTGACCGGCTTTGCCCTTTCCGCGGCCTTCATCGTCGCCATCGGCGCGCAGAATGCCTTCGTGCTCCGCCAGGGCCTGCGGCGCGAGCATGTCGGGCCGGTCGTCCTCTTCTGCGCCCTGGCGGACGTCATCCTGATGGGTGCCGGCGTCGCCGGTCTTGGCGCAGCGCTGGAGCGCCTGCCAGGCCTCGTCACGGTTCTCACCCTGGGCGGGGCCTTGTTCCTAACCTGGTACGGGGCCGGGGCGCTCCGCCGTGCCTTGCGCCCGGCCGGGGGCCTGTTGGCGGACCAGCCGGCCGCGGCCCTCACCCTGCGGGCGGCACTGGCCCGCACGGCAGGGTTCACCCTTCTCAACCCCCATGTCTATCTCGACACCGTCCTGCTGGTCGGCGGGATCGGCGCTGCGCAGCCGCCGGGCGGGCAGCCTGCCTTCCTGGCCGGAGCAGGCATGGCCAGCGCGTTCTGGTTCGCCGCCCTGGGCTATGGCGCACGCCTGCTGGCGCCGCTCTTCTCGCGCCCCGCGGCATGGCGCGTGCTGGATGGAATGATTGGGCTGACGATGCTGGCCATGGCTGCCGGGCTTGTTGTCCACGGCCTGGCGTGAGCACGGCCTGCAGGGCTGCGGAACCCGATCATCCTCTCGTCAGCGTGCCGAGCCGCGCTCAGGAGCATCACCGCCATGATGCTCCGTTCCCCTTCCGGCAGGGGGTGGGCCGGCAGTGGTCAGGCTTCTGCGATCATGGCCCTGACGCGGGTGGCGAGCCCTTCCATCGAGAATGGCTTGACCATGACCTGCATCCCCTCGGACAGATGGCCATGGCTGAGCACCGCGCTGTCCGCGTAGCCGGTGATGAACAGCACCTTGAGGCCGGGACGTAGCACGCGCCCCGCCTCGGCCATCTGCCGCCCGTTCATGCCGCCAGGCAGGCCCACATCCGTCACCAGCAGGTCGATATGCGCGTTCGAGCGCAGCATGTTCAGCCCTTCGGCGCCATCGGCCGCCTCGATGGCCGTGTAGCCCAGCTCCCCCAGCACCTCGGTGACCAGCATGCGCACAGTGGGCTCGTCGTCCACCACCAGCACCGTCTCGCCCTGCTGCGCCCGCGGTGCCTCGGCCAGCTCGACGGGGGACTCCCCGGTGACCGGCCTGCCGGCATGTGGGGGCAGGTAGAGGCACACCCTGGTACCCTGCCCCGGCTCGGAGGCGATGTGCACCTGGCCGCCGGACTGGCGCGCGAAGCCATAGATCATGCTCAGGCCCAGGCCGGTGCCCTCACCGAGAGGCTTGGTGGTGAAGAAGGGGTCGAAGGCGCGGGCGATCACGTCGGGCGCCATGCCGGTGCCGTTGTCGGTGACGCAGAGCGTCAGGAAATCGCCCGCCGGGACGCCGAGGTCGTCCGCCGCGCGCGCGTCCAGCCCCTGGCGGCCGGTCTCGATCACGAGCCTGCCGCCGTCCGGCATGGCGTCGCGGGCGTTGATGCAGAGGTTCAGCAGAGCGTTCTCGAGCTGGTTCGGATCGATCAGGACGGGCGGAAGCCCCGGCTCGCCCACGATATCGACCGTGATGGCCGGGCCAACGGTGCGCCGGATCAGGTCCCCCATATCCCCGACCAGCCAGTTCATGTCCGTGGGCTTCGGGTCCAGCGTCTGCCGCCGCGAGAAGGCCAGCAGCCGGTGCGTCACCGCCGCCGCGCGGTCGGCGGCACCGCGGGCGGCGCCGATGTAGCGGTCCAGGGCGCCGATCCGGCCCTCCGCTACCCGGGCCTGCAGAAGCTCCAGGCTGCCGATGATCCCGGTCAGCAGATTGTTGAAATCGTGCGCGAGGCCACCCGTGAGTTGCCCCACCGCCTCCATCTTCTGCGCCTGGCGCAGCTGCTCCTCCGCCTTGCGCAGCGCGTCGGCGGTTGCCTTCTCCTCGGTGATGTCGCGTCCCGCGGCGATGATCAGGCCATCGCCCGGCCCGCCCGTCCAGGCGATCCAGCGGTAGGTGCCGTCCGTGTGCCGGTAGCGGTTCTCGAAGCGCCGGAAGGCCTGTCCTCCCGCGATGGCGGAGGTGCACTCGGCCGTCCGCTCATGATCCTCCGGATGGATGAGGTCGAGCAGGTTGCGCCCGACCAGATCGTCCTGCGTCCAGCCCAGCGTCGCGGCCCAGGCCGGGTTCGTGGCCTGGATGGTGCCGTCGAACCCGGCCACCAGCATGATGTCCTTCGATAAGGTCCAGAGCCGGTTGCGGTCGGCGGTGCGCTCGGCGACCTGCTGCTCAAGGCTCTCGTTCAGGCGGCGAAGTGCCTCCTCCGCCACGCGGCGCGCGGTGACGTCGTTGGCGGTGCCGAACCACTCCGTGATCTCGCCCGCCGGGCCAAACAGGGGCACGGCCTTCGACTGTGTCCAGCCGACGCCGCCCGCCGCGAGCCGGACCCGGTGCTCGAGCGAGAACACCGTCTGGTTCCGGATCGCCTCCTGGATCGCCGCGGTGACACGCGCCTGCTCGTCTTCCGGGATGTAGTCGGCCAGCCAATGCGGGTTGGCCGAGCCGGTGTCGACCAGGAAACCGTTGCCGGTGAGCTGGTGCATCTCGGCCCAGTCGGCACTCATGGAGTACAGCACTTCCGAGGAGGCGCTCACCACGGCGGCCAGCCGCGCCTTGCTGGCCTGCAGCGCCTCGTTCTGCTGCGCGAGTGCGGCGTTGGCCTGGAGCAGGTCGCGCTCCGCCACCACCTGGCGCGTCGTCTCGGTCACCACCAGGAAGATGCCCGCGATCTTGCCATGGTCGTCCCACAGCGGGCTGTGGCAGTGCGTGAAGTAGGCGTCCTTCGGCGCCCCGTCACGGTCGGGCGTGTATCTGGCGTTCTCGACGAAGAAGGACTCGCCGGACAGCACGCGGTTGAAGATGGGCGTGAGCTGGTCCCACATCTCCGACCACCATTCGTAGGCAGGCCGGCCGAGGTTCCCTGGGTGCTTCCGGCCCAGGCTGGGCGCGTAGGCATCATTGTAGAAGGTGACCAGCTCCGGGCCCCAATGGATCATCATGGGGAAATCGGAACTGAGGATGATGCGGACAGCCGTCCGCAGCGAGAGTGGCCAGCCCTCGATTAGGCCGAGCGGGTTGCTGGCCCAGTCGACCGCGCGCAGCCGTGCCCCAGCTTCCCCGCCGCCGGCGAGACACATCTCTTCCGGCACGGCTCTCTAGCGCTCCATCTCGGCCGGGCAGGCTGCAAGCCTCAGGAGCCGCTCCTGCTCGACGGCCTCCTCCCGTTCCAGGACCCGGAGCGCTGCCCGAACGACCTCGCTGGCGTTCTGATAGCGGCCGGAGGAGACCCGCTCCAGGATGAAGCGGTCCATGGCCGGAGTGATGGAGACGTTCTTGCAGATCTGGCGAGGCATGCGGCAAGGAATGATAATTCAGGCGGAATGTCAAAGATTGATAGGCGCTGCCGAGCATGGCGGCTCCCCCCGGCTTTGGGGGTGACGAATGTGGTCCTGGCCCTCGAAACCGCTCCACTCGGGACGCTACTCTCCCGGGCTCAGCGGCCGGCCGCGGCCCTGGTCCGGCTAGCGGCGCCTGCCCGTGCCGCTCCGGCGGGAAGGCTGGCCGGAGGACCGGAAGGGCGGCCACCGGCTCTGTGCCGAAGAAGGCCATCGGCTCTATGCCGAAGAAGGGCTGTCGCTCCGGGCCAGGGGCTGGAGCGCCCGGCGGTGGGTGGACCAGCCGGCGCCGGATGATCGGCGTTCCGTTGCCCGGTCGGCGGCGTCCTCATAAGCCCGGATGTGGGCGCAGCTCTTCACATTGCTGGTCCCGGGCTGGTCCCGGTCGTATGCCAGCGGCTCTCCGGGGCAGCGGCGCTGCCACCCTTCAGCCCCGCTTTCCGTGGAAGGCAAGGTGCCTGCGGGTGGCGCCAGGGCGGCAGATGCAGGTCCGATGGTCGATCAGCATTTCGAAGCCGTCTCCTGAACAGGAACGTCGGCAGGGTGCCCCTCGGCCGCAGGCTCGATGACCAGCAGGACGAGATCGCGCAGGGAGGCCAGCGTCATCAGCGCGGCGCTGACAGGGATGGCAGCGTACCAGGCAGCGACCGGCAGCTCGAGAATCGGCGAGGTGGCACTGGCGTCCAGCGCCAGGTTCAGGCCGTACCAGCCCAGGATCAGCGCGAAGGCCAGGCAGCACAGCGTGACGAGCAGGCGCAGCACCCGGCGAGCGAGGCCTTGCGGCAACGCCTGCAGCAGCACGTCGACGGCGAAGTGCCCACCCTCCCGCCACAGCTCGGCGGCGCCCAGGAAGACCATCCAGGCGAAGAGGAACTCCACCCCCTCCCCCACCCAGGCGATCTCGGCCATGCCGGCGGCGCGGCCAAGGATGTTCGCCGCGACGAGCAGCATGAGCAGCGCCAGCGCCCCCGCAGCCAGGAAGCGCAGCGCGAAGCCGATGCCGCGGTCGATCGTCTTGAGCTGTTCCATGTCAGCGGGCCCAGTAATGCGGCAGCAGGGTAGAGACCGCGGGGATGAAAGCGACCAGTAGGGTCACGACAAGGATTCCCAGCAGGTAAGGCCAGAGCTCCGCCACCAGCTCCCCCATGCGGACACGGCAGACGGTGCAGATGGCGAACAGCACCATGCCCACAGGTGGCGTCAGCAGGCCGATCGCCGTCGTCAGTACCAGCATGACGCCGAACTGCAGCGGGTCGATGCCGAAATGCTGCACCACCGGCATGAACAAGGGCGTGGTGATGACGATGATGGCCACGCCCTCGATGAACATGCCGAGCACGAGCAGCACTGCCAGCATCAGCATGGTGGCCGCCATGGGGCCATCGGCCACGGAGAGCAGGCCGGAGACCAGCGCGTCCGGCACCCGCTGGTGCGTCAGCATCCAGCCGAAGAAGCCGGAGGCCGCGATGACGAACATGATGACGGCCGTGGAGCGCGCGGTGGACCACAGGATGCCCGGGAGGTGGCGCCAGGTGATCTCCCGGTACACCACCATGCCGAGGAACAATGCATAGGCGCAGGCGACCACGCCGGCCTCGGTCGGCGTGAACAGGCCGCCGAGCAGGCCGCCGATCAGCAGCGCCGGGGCACCGAGCGGCAGCACGCCGCCCAGCACCGCGACGGTTGCCTCCCGCAGGGTCGGCCGTGCCTCACGCGGGTAGTTGCGCAGCCGCGCGGTGACGGCGACGACGACCATCATCACCGCCGTCATCAGCAGACCCGGCACGACGCCCGCCAGGAACAACTGCACCACCGAGACCCCGGTGATGCCGCCATAGATGACGAAGGGCACGCTGGGCGGAAAGATGGGCCCGATGGTGGAGGAGGCGGCGGTGACGGCGGCCGAGAAGCCGAGGCCGTAGCCGCTCTTCTGCATGGCACGGATCTCGACCTGGCCGAGGCCTGCGGCATCGGCCACCGCAGCGCCGGACATGCCGGAGAAGAGCAGGCTGGCCAGCACGTTCACCTGGCCGAGCCCGCCCCGCATCCGCCCGACCATCACGCTGGCCAGCCGGAACAGCCGGTCGGTGATGCCGGCGGTGTTCATGATGGTGCCCGCCATGACGAAGAAGGGGATGGCGAGCAGGGTGAAGCTGGTGCCGGCCGCGTACATGCGCTGCGGCAGCATCGGCAGCACCATGGCCTGGTCGGCCAGCAGGTAGAGGACGATGCCGGTGCCGCCGATGGCGACCGCCACAGGCAGGCCCAGCGCGATCAGCGCCACCACGGCACCGAGGATGAGGAAGGCGGTCATGGCGGCGCCCCTGCCTCAGGCCCTGGCGCTCTGCACAATTTTCAGCATCCGGTCCATGTTGGCGCGGCCCGCATAGGCGGCGACGCGGTCATAGGCCGGGCCCATCGCGGCGCGGAACGGCTCCAGCTCGGGCCGGGTGATCCTGACGCCGGCCGCCTCCAGCTTGCGCAGCTCCTCCGTCTCCTGCTCCGCCACCAGGCGGCGCATCAGCGCCGCGGCGTTGGCGCTTTCCTCGCGCAGAAGCTCCTGCTGCTTCTTGTCGAGCTTCTGCCAGCGGCCGCGGTTCATCACATGCACCAGGCTGTTGTAGCAGTGCCGCGTCAGCGCCAGGTGCGGCTGCGTCTCGTGCAACTTCATGTGCCAGATGACGCCGACCGGGTTCTCCTGCCCGTCCACCACGCCCTGGTTCAGCGCGCTGGGAAGTTCGGTGAAGGCGATCTGCGTGGCGCGGCCGCCCAGCGCCTCGATGCAGGCGACCAGTTGCACCTCGGGCGGCGTGCGGATGCGCAGTCCCTTGACGTCGTCCGGCGTCAGGATCGGCCGGCGCGAGTTGGTGATGTTGCGGAAGCCATAGTCCCAGGTGGCGAGCTGCACCAGGCCCTGCTTCTCCAGCAGTGGCGCGCTCCACTCCGCGAAAGCGCCATCCAGCACGGCGAAGGCGTGCGCCGGATCACGGAAGATGAAGGGCGCCATCACGGTTGCGAAGGCCTTCTCGTACTTGTCGAGCGCCCCCTGCGTGGGCAGGTTCATGTCGATGACGCCCAGCTTGGTCTGCTCGAGCTGCTCGGGTGGCGCGCCAAGCTGGTTCGACGGGAAGATGTCGATCTTCAGGGCGCCGTCGGAGCGGCGCTCGACCGCCTCCTTCATCTGCAGCGCCGCCTTGTGGCCGGGATGGCTGTCGGCGGCGAGGTGCGCCAGCTTCAGCGTGGTGGCGGCGGCGGCCGAGCGGCCAAGCAGGGCCGGTGCGGCCAGCACCGCGCTGCCCAGCAGCAGCGCGCGACGGTTGGTGTTCATTGCCTTGGACTCCCCTTCGATGCGGCCGGTCTCAGCCGGCTTTCGCGCCATCCGGCAGCGTCGCCTCGATGCCGGTGAAATGTTCGTAAGCCTTGATGACGGCCGCGCAGTTCTCCTCGGAGAAGCCCAGCGCCTCGGCCATCGCGTAGGTCTGGTGGATGCTGTCCGCCATGAAGCCCGGGAGGCCGGCGCTCTCCAGCCAGCGCGCGTAGTACTTCACGTCCTTCCGGGCCAGTGCGATGCTGATGCCGGGGTTGAAGTCGCGCGACAGGGTCTTGCGGCCGTAGAGGTCGAGCATGCCGCTGCGGCCGCCGGCGGCGGAGATGATCTCGACCGCGCGCCCCAGATCCAGTCCGTCCTTGGCGGCCAGCGCAAAGCCCTCGCACCAGGCGGCGACATTGGCGAAGGCCACGTAGTTGTGGATCAGCTTCAGACGGATGGCGTGGCCGACGGGGCCGATATGGAACACGTTCTCGGCGTAAAGCGCGAAGACCGGCCGCAGCGAGTCCAGCAGCGCCGCCTCGCCGCCGAACAGCACGTTGACGCAGCCCTGCTCGGCATGGACAGGGGTGCGGGTCATCGGCGCTTCGGCATAGGCGATGCCGCGCCCGGCGGCCGCCTCGCTCATCCGCCGCACCGCCTCCGGGTTGGTGGTCGTGTGGTCCAGCAGGATGCTGCCGGGGCGCATCGCCGCCAGCAGCCCGTCAGGGCCGAGCGACAGCGCCTCCACATCCTCGGCGGTGTTGACGCAGATGGCGAGGATGTCGGCTGCGGTGGCCATCGCGGCCAGCGAGGGGGCCGCAGTCGCCCCGAGCGCCACATGTTGCGCCACGGCTTCCTCGCGCCGGTCGGCCACCATGACCTGGCGGCCCTTGCGCAGCAGGTTGCGGACCAGCCCGCCGCCCATGCCACCCAGTCCAATGAAGCCGATGCTGCGCGCGTCGTCGGACATGCCTGCCGTCACCCTCCCCTGCTCTGCTCCTGAAGCCCGGAACAGTCGTGCTTGGCGTGGACGTCAGCACACCGTAAGATGTCTTACAAGTGGATTTGCGATGCGCGACGCCTTGATGGCATCGGGCCGCCAGATCCTCCATCGCATGGGATACTACGTGACCCGAACCTCCTTCCCGTCTCTGCGCCGCCGTGGCCCGACCCTACCGGAGGCCGTGGCCGGTGAACTGACACAGGCGATACGCGCCGGACGCCTGGGGCCCGGGGATCGCCTGCCGGGCGAGCAGCAGCTCGCCAGCGAGTTCGGCGTCAGCCGCCCTGTGGTGCGCGAGGCGATCTCCCGTCTGCAGCAGGAAGGGCTTGTCGAGAAGCAGCAGGGACGCGGCGCCTTTGTCGCCGATCCGGCCCGTTCCGGCGTTTTCCGCATCTCGCCGGCCTGCTTCGCCAAGCGGCAGGAACTGGCGAAGCTGCTGGAGATGCGCACCGGGCTGGAGGCCGATGCCGCTGCCCTCGCCGCGCTGCACCGGCGCCCCGCCGACCTGCAAGCGATGGAGGCGGAACTCGCAAACCTGGTCGCCGCCGATGCGCGTGGTCGGGACGGCGCCGCCGACTGGGTTGCGGCGGAGAATGCCTTCTACGCTGCCATTGCCTCAGCGGCAGGGAACGAGCACGTCCGGGTGTTCCTTGAGATGATGTCGGTGCAGATAAGCATGCACCTGTCCTCCGTGGTGGTGAAGAACGCCATGGCGGTGGAGCTTGGCGGCGCGGTCCTGGCCGAGCACATTGCGGTTCATGCCGCCATCGCCGCCGGTGATGCGGAAGCCGCACGCAGCAGTGCGCGGCGCCATTTCACGGCCGCCGCAGCCCGTTTGGTGGCCCGCGCCGATTTGGCTGATATCTGATAACCCATCTGCGCGGCTGCGCGCTCCCGGTGCTGCTGGCGCGCTCACTGGCTGACCGGGCCGGGCGCCTGCTCACCCTGACTGCCTCGCCGGCCACCCAGCTCGGCTACACGCGCCGCGCAATCCAGCACGCCTACCACCAGCTGCGCGCGGCCGGGTACCTGGAGCACCGCCACGACGTCCAGCGCGGCGTGGTGGTGCTGGAGCTGCTGGAGGCGGTACTGCCGCCGCCGGAGGCCGTGCAGGCAGGCTGGGAAGAGCGCCGCGCGCCAGCGCGCCCGGCACTGGCTGGCGCGAGGCCTGGAAGCGCCGTGTGCAGGCCCTCAACGCCCTGGCGCATCGGTGGGTGCGAAATGTCGTTCGCCCATTAAACACCGCCCGGATTCAGAGGGGCAGCGAAGGGCAGCCGCTCTCCAGCCTGATGGTCACTGCGAACTGGCCTGCAGGAAGAGAGGCCAGGAGGCCTGGGTAATTGCAGGGGGAGCACTCCGGCGGGGTGGATTTCAGACGAACAGATCGCAGCCCGCCAGGGTGATACGAAGGCCGGTCTGGCGGTCACTGTATGCCTTGAAGGGGTGCGGGCGTCGCGCTGGAGGAGCTGCTCCTGTCAAAGCCAGGGTCTGCGAGATCACCAGGCACAAACTGGCCTGCCTGTCGCGACCGGCTTGCGCAGAAGAGGCTGCTTGGACGACCCAAGAGCTGACACTCATCGAAGAGTGCAGCACTTCAGAGCCGGTCCGATCCTGCACCAGGACAATACCCTCCTGCCGGGGATCTGCTGCCGCGCATCGCTCTCGCTCGTAGACGCTGACCAGGGAGGGCCGCAGCCAGGGCGAGGGTGTTGCCGCACCGGCTGGTTCAGCCAGGGACTTCGTGAAAGCGCCTGCGGCCCAGAAGCGGGCACGCGTGGGAGATGTCGTGATGACCCAGCAGGGGCCCTGGAATGGGCTGCCGTGCCAGGCTTCGTCCATCAAGCCATCGGGACAAGGGCGTATTTCATAGAGTGAATACGGCATGGAAGCATGACGTCCTGGCATTCGCTGGATCGCTGCGCCGGTTCGGCGCCCTCACAATACTCAAGGCAGAGCTGGTGACGCGCAATCCAGAGTTGTGTCGTCAGACTTCAATGGTTTGTTATTAAAATATTAATCTTATTTTTTGGACGATTGGTAAACCGCCTCTGGTGGCTGCGCAGCGCTATAGCGCGCGGCCGGCTGTACATCTCGTCTGATGCCTGCAGAGTTCCGGCAGTACCTGGCCGATCTCCATTGGAAGCCGGCAGAGGTGGCTCGTGTCCTGGGGGTGGAGCAGATCACCGTCAGGCGCTGGTCCTGCGGAACAAGCGGCATCCCACCCGAGATCACGGCGTGGATGCAGAGGATCGCTGCTGAAGTGCGCGCTGTGTTCGCCCGCCATCCGGTGCCGGTGATCCGTCGCAGCCGCGCGCAGCGCCTCAGGCACGATCCGCACTTTCTGGACTGACTGGCAGGCCCGCCCGCCGCTTCATGGCAGAACCAACACATGCCCGATAAGCCGGCGGAAAAAGGTGGCGGCCTGCTGGGATCGGGGGCAGGCCGCCAGTTGCGGTGGATATTATTTCGATCCTATTCTCATAATTAATACATTCCTGCTAGAGGGAAATTGGCAGCGCAGAACCTCATCAGGCAAGATTCGGCTAGGTTTGGGGCAGAGTGCCCGTCGGGCTGCCGGCCGACACGGGCCGTGATTGGTCGCTATGCGCCCATCCCGGTCGCCGGCTGCATGCGCCGCCCTTCCGGTAGGCGGATATGGCGCACTCCGCTTCGACGGACCGAGGTGACGGTTTCTGCCACGGCTGCTGGAACCCGCCCAGATCTCGGGGCTTCGCGGTCAGGCCTGCATGACCTCCAGGAAGGCACGGAATGCAGCGCCCGGCTGGCGGCGGCTTGGGTAATAGAGGTGGTTGGCCGCCAATACCGGTGCCCATCCCGGTAGCACCTGAGCCAGCGACCCGGCGCCGAGATACGGGGCAGCCTGGAGACGCAGCAGACATACGATTCCAAGCCCGGACAGTGCCGCGCCACGCATCAGGTCGACATCGTTGGTAATGAAGGTCTCGGGGACCGCACGCCCGAACATCTCGCCGTCGCGCACGAAATCCCAGCGGTGGAGCGCCCCCGACGAAGTGTGGCGGCAACTGATGCAGCGATGTGCGCCGAGGTCATCCGGCGTTGCAGGCACACCGTGCGAGGCAAGATAGGCTGGTGCCGCCGCGAAAACGAGTTCCATGGGCTCGCTGATCCGCACCGGGATCATGTCGCCCTGTAGCCCGCCCGCGTGCCGCACGCCGCAATCGAACCGCTCGGCCACGATGTCGACGAGCCCGTCGTTGATGACCGGTTCCACCGTCACCTCCGGGTAGCGCTGCGCCAGCGTCGCCAGGCGGGGCAGGACCACATGCACGGCAGCTGGCCGATGCGCATTGATGCGGACCCGACCCATCGGCCGGTCGCGCGCCTGGTCCAGCTCGGCCAGCATGTCCTCCACGGAGGCCAGGGCCGGGCGCAGCCGCAGCAGGAGTTGCTCACCCGCAGAAGTCGGCGAGAGTGAGCGGGTGGTGCGGTCCAGCAGGCGGATGCCCAGCCTGCCCTCCAGGGCCCGCATGGCATGGCTCGGCGCCGGCGCCTCTGACCATGCTCCACTAAAATCTTGCCCGGACCAGTTGATGGGGGCTGGTCAGGCCGCCCTGCTCAAAGGTGTCCTGGCATCAGCACTAGCCAGCAACTGGTCCAGGAGCGCATCCGGGACCCGAGGGTGCGCCGCGCCAAACCATCCAGATCGCGGCGCCTGTTTTCGTGTACAAGAGCCATATCGGCATCGACCGGCTACATGCCCTGATCCGCTGCTGGACGGTGATCGATGCGGCTCACCAGGACAGCCGTAGCTTTGCTGGCGTGCTTGATCCTGAGAACGCCGCCAGCCATGTCTGGACAGACACCGCCTACCGGGCGAGGCGCAATCTGGAGACCCTGGAACGCCGTCGGCTGCGTGAACGCATCCAGTTCCGCCATCCCCTGCGGCGTTCACTCTCCAAGCGGCTGGCGAAAGCCAATGCGTCGCGCGCCTGGATCCGCTCCGGCATCGAGCATGTCTTCGCCGCGCAGAAGCACCGCATGGCGCTCTTCGTCCGCACCATCGGCATCGCCCGGGTGCGGGTGAAGACCGGCATGGCCAATCTCATCCACAGCGTCAGCCGCCTGACTTGGCTCCGCGCCCGAGATTGCCTCCGATCGGGCGCACCGATGAATTCTTCGGAGTGTCCAACCGCATTAAATTTGGTGATCTTGCCGCTGCTCACCGGTCCGTGCGTTCACTTAAAGCCTAGGAGGGGGACCGGGGTGTCATTTTTTGGCATTGTCCCAGCAACCTAGCTGAAGGGGCGCTGTTATCGCTGTGCTGACACACAACAAGGGAGGATCAGCACAATGCGCAGCGTCATCAAGCTTGCGGGTGTTGGCGTATTGGTGTTCGGGCTGGCAGCGTGTGGTGATAGCCCTGGTGGACGTGCTGTGTCTGGCGGATTGCTGGGAGCGGGTGCCGGCGCTGGTGTTGGAGCTCTAACCGGCGGCAGCGCAGGCACAGGCGCACTTGTTGGTGGCGGTCTTGGCGCAGCAGGTGGTGCGCTTACTGCGCCTAGAAACCGATACTGATCACTGGCCGCAGAAAAGGGGAGCAGAAATGCTCCCCTCTTTCAGGGTCGGCAAACTAACAGCGCATTGCTGTGCCGGAAGCCTGAGTTACAGCGCCTTTCAAAACCTGGGCTACAGAACCCACGAGCAGATGGAGAACGCTGCCGCCTGATTCCTGTCCATCAAATCAGGGGAAGATCACCATCTGCAGTGACGCAGGCTCACTTGGCTAAAGGTTTCCAGGCTCAGGGTGTGGCCAAGCTCCGCCGCAGCCGTGCCAGCGCGCCAGGCAGACCGCGCACCTTCAGCACCCGGCCGGCTTCGTCATATTCTTCGGACAAGACCCGCACGCTGTCATAGACCTCGCCGATCAGGCCCTGGGTGGCATAGGGCAGCACCAGCACATCCTCCACCATAGCCGCCTCAAAGAAGGCGATGATGATGTCCCGCAGCGCACTGACATCCTCGGGCCTGTGGGCAGAGAGCAGGACCGCATCGGGATGTTTCTCGGCCAGGGCGGCGCGCCTGACATTGTCCACGCGATCCATCTTGTTCAGCACCAGCCGGGACGGCACGGTCTCCGCGCCGATCTCACGCAGCACGCTGCGGGTGACCTCCAGCTGCGCCTCATAGGTCGGGTCCGACGCATCGACCACGAAGAGCAGCAGCGAAGCCTCCAGAGCCTCCGTCAGGGTGGAGCGGAACGAGGCGACCAAGTCATGCGGCAATTGCTTGATGAAGCCCACCGTGTCGGAAACGAGCACGCGTGGCCGGGTTTCCGGCTGCAGGATGCGGATGGTGGTGTCCAGGGTGGCGAACAGCTTGTCCTCCACCAGCACCTCGCTACCGGTCAGCGCCCGCATCAGCGAGGACTTGCCCGCATTGGTGTAGCCGACCAGCGCCACGCGCAGCTGGTCGCGCCGGGCGGAGCGGCGATGGTCGCTGTCACGCTGCACCGCTTCCAGCTGATCCTTCAGCTCCGCCAGCCGGTCTCGGATCTTGCGGCGGTCAAGATCAAGGGTGCTCTCGCCCGCGCCCGGCCCCTGCCGCCGCTCGCCGCCCCCCGAGGATTCCCGCAGGCGGGGCGCGACATATTTCAGGCGCGCCATCTCCACCTGCAGCTTCGCCTCACGTGTATTGGCATGGCGGTGGAAGATCTCAACGATGACGCCGGTGCGGTCCAACACCTCGGCGCCGGTGGCACGCTCCAGGTTGCGGATCTGGCTGGGCGAGAGTTCATGGTCGACGATGACGAACTCCGGCTTGTTGCTGGCTCCCAGCTCGGGCTCGGCATTTTCAGCTGCGTTTTCGGACCGTCGCGACGCCTTGGATTTTGGGGCGCCCGCCATCGACGCGACCACACCGGGGCCGCCGGTCAGCGCCGCCAGTTCCGCCAGCTTGCCGCTGCCCAGCAAGGCACTGGCGCCGGTGCCCTCGCGGCGCTGGGACACCGTGCCGACCACCTTGTAGCCCAGCGTCTTCACCAGACGTCCGAGCTCCTCAAGGCTGGCCTGGTGCGCGATGTCATCGACCTCCGGGGTCTGAATGCCGACAAGGATGGCGCAGGGGATAGGGGGTGTGGTCTCCATGGGCACTTCAGTAGCATGGATCGGGCCGCATCCTCGACGTCCAGGAACGGTGCGAAGTCCGCCTTGTGCCGCGGCCCGCCGCAGCGACGCCAATCAGGAGGGATCAGGCCTGATAAAATGATAAGCTTATCCTTGTCACAGCACGCAAAATAATACTTGTAAAACGGAAGACCATCCTCTACATAGGATTTGTCAGTTTCGTTGTTCCGGTTTGCTGGTCCTGCCCATTGATTTGGGTTATGAGCTTGTTTCCGTTTCAAATTGAAGATGATCCGTCGCGCAATACTGCTCGGCGGCTTTCCGTTTTGATCGGAAATATCCTCATGTCTATCGGCACCGTTAAGTGGTTCAACAGCACCAAGGGCTACGGCTTCATTCAGCCCGAGGACGGCTCGAACGATGTCTTCCTGCACATCTCCGACGTGCAGCGCGCTGGCATGGACGTGCGTGAGGGCGACAAGCTCGAGTACGATGTTCAGCGTGGCCAGCAGGGCAAGCTCTCGGCCGGCAATCTTCGCCAGGCCTGAAGGCAGGAGCGGCAGTCTTGCCGCTCCCCCTATAGCCATCGCAGCGCCTGCGCTTTGATGGGCCTCGAGCCCCGGTCGGATCCCCGACCGGGGCTTTTCTGTTTTTTGGATTCGGCAGATTTGTGTCTCTGGACCTTCCCCAGCAGCGATCATGCGCCAATTCTCTGCCTTTATCGGCGAGGAGTAGCGCCTTTTGAACATCGGCATACCCGATGAAGACGCAGTTCAAGGCAGGGAAGAAGCACCCAGCAGGCCGCCGCCGGCGGCGTTGAGGGCAGAGCATGATCTGACCTGACCGGGTCGGACAGGGATTCCCGGGCGGCTGGTCTTCATTGATGAGACCAGCGCCCCGGCCAAGATGGCGCGGCTCCATGGCCGCTCCAAACGTGGCGCCCGCTGCCGGGCACCCGTGCCTCACGGTTACTGGAAGACGACCACCTTCACCGCTGCGCTTGCCTGGCCTGACCGCGCCGATGGTGCTGGACGGCGCGATGACAGGCGAATGGTTCACCGCCCATGCCCGGCAGATCCTGACATCCACCCTGCGCCCCGGTGACATCGTCATCCTCGACAACTTGGCCGCCCACAGGGGGCGCTGCGGTCCGGGAAGCCATCCAGGCTGCGGGCGCGACACTGCGGTTCCTGCCGCCCGCACCATCGGCGCGCTCTGGGACATGATCCGAGATGCGCTCCCGCAGTTCCCGCCCCAGGAATGTGCCAGCCACTTCACCGCCGCAGGATATGAACCAGACTGACCAGATTATGCTCAAGCCCCCGTTTGCGGCAACAGCCAGCCGGCGACGCTATGAGCGCAGGGGGCAAGACATGCATCGGGTTGTTCGGCATCGGCGCGAGCCTGGGCGATTGTGGCTATGCGCCGTGTCCGGTTGAAACAGGAGCCACGCCAGGCTGTGCATGCGCATCATCGCGCCAGGGCGTGGGTGAGGACCGGTATTGCCGATCTCGCCTACAACTTTCGGCCTCGCCTGGCTCACCACATGAGCTGCGCCCTTATAGGCTCACAGCCCACGCGAGGAACGTCACCGGCCGCATCCAGCCAGTCCCCCGACGCTCGTCAGCGTCGGAGCGTCATGAACTGAAGCACGTTCCTGTTCTCGGATACCGCGCAGCAGCAGACAGTTCGAAGTCTCATCTGCCGCCGGAGGCTACAGCATCGGCTGTCGAGTTCGCGCTATAGCCGCGGGCCTTGGCATCGTCACTGCCTGCTGTGTCATCCAGCAGGTTGAGAGACCGGCCTCAGCCCCGCGGCGCTCAGGCAGGATTAGTTGACCGAAGCCCCGGAAGCTTTAACGATAGGCACCCAGAGGTCGACCTCGTCCTTCACATATTGCGCGAAGCGTTCTGGCGTATAGCCACGCATCATCGGTGTACCCATCTCCTCCAGTCGCCGCCCGATCGTGGCATCCCCGAGCGCAGCATCCACCGCCGCCGCCATGCGCTCGACGATGGGCTTGGGCAGGCCGGCAGGTCCGAAAATGCCGTACCAAGAGTAGGCCTTGTAGCCGGGCAGGCCAACTTCCGCGGCAGTCGGCACATCCGGCATGATGCTGGAGCGTTCGTCCGTCGCCACGAACAGCGTCTTCATCTGGCCATCGCGGTTATAGGGCAGCATCAGGCTGGGGATGTCGCTGTTGAACTGGATCTCGCCGGAGAGCAACGCGGTAAAGACCTGCCCGGCGCCACGATAGGGCACATGCACAGCCTCGGCACCGATGCGCTGCAGGAAATTGGCCGAGGCCAGGTGCCCGGTCGATCCGATGCCGCTGCTGCCATAGGAGTATTTGTTGGGATTGGCCTTCAGCTGCGCGATCCAATCCGCCGTATCGCGCACCACAAGCCCCTTGGTGACGACGCTGTGGCAGATGGGAATGAAGTTGGTGGGCGCGATCGCCGTCAGGTCCTTCACCGGGTCATAGGGCAGGTTCCGGTACAGCCCCGCCGCCACGCCGGTGGAGGAGAGCGTGGCCAGCACGAAGGTGTAGCCGTCCGGCCGTGCCTTGGCGACGAAATCGGTGCCGAGGACGCTGCCCGCTCCCGGCTTGTTCTCGACGATGACGTTCTGCCCCAGCAATTCGCTCAGCTTCGGCGCCAGCAGGCGCATGGTGATGTCGGTGCCACCTCCGGGCCCGAAGGGAACAATCAGGGTGATCGGCCTGCTCGGCCAGCTGCCGCCGGTCTGCGCGCGCAGCACGGCCGGCGCCATCAATGCGGCACCTGTCAGCGCCATCAGGCCGCGCCGCTGTACCGCAAGCATCGGGTGGCCGCTTTTCATCTGGGTCATGTCTCTTCGCTCCTGCGTGGTTCGCAGCGTTTCGGGCGTATCCGCCGGCTGTTCCGCCGGCCAGTGGTCAGGCCGGTGGTCAGAATGATCCGCCATTGACGGGCAGGAGCTGCCCGGTGACGAACTTCGCGAGGTCCGAGGCGAAGAACATCGTCGCGTCGGCGATGTCCTGCGCCTCGCCGAGACGGCCGAGCGCGATGCCGGAGAGGGCGGCGGCGCGCCGCTCTTCCCCCTGCGTCTCCCAGCTGTGCAGCTTGCCGGCGTCGGTCAGCACCAGGCCGGGCGCCACGCTGTTCACCGTGATGCCGTAGGGCCCGAGTTCCATGGCCATCTGCCGCGTCAATCCCAGGACCGCGTGCTTGGCGGTGCAGTAGGCCTGGATGCGGGTGCGGGAGGGCCGGAAGGCGGCGCCGGAGCTGATGTTCACGATGCGCCCGCCGCCGGCCCGCTTCATGCCCGGGGCAGCGGCGCGGATGGTGGCAAAGGTGGCGCCGAGGTTGAGGGCCATGATGGCGTCCCAGTCCTCGTCCGGCACCGCCTCCACCGGGCGGTGATGCTGGCCCATCATGCCGCCGGCGTTGTTGACCAGCACGTCAATGGCACGCCCCGCCGACTGTTCCACCTGCGCGATCCAGCCGGCCGCGGCGGCCCGGTCGGTCAGGTCGGCCGGGGCCGCTCGGATCGTCGTGCCTGCGGCGGTCTGCTGGAGGCCCGCCGTATCCAGGTCGGTCGCGTGAACCTCCGCGCCACGTTCGGCGAAGCTTCTGGCGATGGCGCGGCCGAAGCCCATCGCCGCCCCGGTGACCGCCACAACCTTGCCGCTGAAATCCAGTGTCATCCTGCCCGTTTCTCCCGCGTGGTGTTCTTCGCTTCCGCCTGTTCCAGGATCCGCAGCGCCAGTTCCGCCCCGGCGTCGTTATGGGCCGCGCAGAGCGCTTCCGCCTCGGCTGCGCGACCACCGGCAATGGCGTCCCGGATGGCGGCGTAGGCCGCCAGCCCCTCCCGCACCCGGTGCGGCAGCGCCATCGACAGGTTGCGCAGCAGCACCAGCCGGTTGTGCACCGAGACCAGCATCTGCTGCAGCACCGGATTGCCGCTGCCCTCGCCGATGGCCGCGTGGAAAGCGTCGCCGGCGCGGACGATGGCGCGATGGTCCTGCGCTTCCGCGCCCTGCTCCAGGGCCACCGTCGCGGCGGCGATGGCGGCGAGCGCCGCCGCCGGGCGGGCCTCCGCGCAGAGCCGGGCGGCGTAGCCGACCAGCACGCCGCGCACGCCGTAGAGGTGGCGCGCATCCTCCGCCGTCACCGCCGTGACCGAGGGGCCACGATGCGGGCGCAAGGTCACCAGCCCTTCGGCCTCCAGCTGCCGCAGGGCCTCGCGGACCGAGGTGCGGCTCGCCCCTGTCAGGGCGCAGAGCTCACGTTCCACCAGCTTCTGCCCCGGCGCGAAGCGGCCGGAGACAATGGCGGCGCGCAAGGTGTCACTGAGCACCGAGCGAAGGGTGACGACCTGTGCGGCCACCTGGAAGGACATGCTGTCGTTGACGGGTTCCATCCGGGACAGGATGAATTATTGTATGACAAACAGTCAAGTTCTTGACCCGCCTTCCGCTCTCCCCGATGACTGGGAGCCTGAGCGGTGGAGGAAATGACCGATGGCGGAACCCGTGGTGATCTGGGGCGCAGGGGCGATCGGCGGCACGATCGGCGCCTTCCTGCGCCGTGCCGGGCATGAAGTGCTCTTCGTGGACGTGGTGCCGGAGCATGTGGCCGCGATCCGCGAGGGAAGGCTGCACATCGAGGGGCCAGTCGCCGATTTCATGACCGGCGGCCCTGCCGTTCTGCCCCAGGATGTGCGGGGCCGGCACCGGCTGGTCATTCTCGCCGTCAAGGCCCACCACACGGAAGCCGCAACCCGGGCTCTCGCCCCGCACCTCGCGGAGGACGGGGCGGTGGTGTCCTGCCAGAACGGCCTCAACGAGCTGACCATCGCCGAGATCGTCGGACGGGAACGCACGATCGGCGCCTTCGTGAACTTCTACGCCGACTATCTGGCGCCCGGCCACCTGGCCTATGCCAAGCGTGGCGCCGTGGTGGTGGGCGAACTGGACGGGGCGCGGACTCCTCGGCTGGAGGCCCTGCACGCCCTGCTGCGGGAGTTCGACGAGGACGCGGTGCTGAGCGGCAACGTCTTCGGCTATCTCTGGGGCAAGGCGGGCTATGGCGCCATCCTCAAGGCCTCGGCGCTGACCAACGACACCATCGCCGATTTCATCGCCGCGCCGGAGCGTCAGCTTCTCATCCGCCGCCTGGTGCAGGAGATCCTGGCCGTGGCCGCGGCGGAGGGCGTGGACCCGCTGGGCTTCGATGGCTTCGACCCGATTGCCTTCCTCCGGCGCGACGACGCGGCCATCGCCGCCTGCATGCAGCGGATGGAAACCTTCAACCGCGGCTCCGCCAAGCCGCGCAGTGGGATCTGGCGTGACCTCGCCATCCGCAAGCGGCAGACCGACGTGGCGGCACAACTGGCGCCGGTGCGTGCCGCCGCGCGGCGCCATGGCCTCGCCACCCCCATCGCCGATGCGCTGGTCCGCCTGATCGGCGAGATCGAGCGCGGAGAGCGCGCCATCGGCCCGGAGGCCGCCGACGCGCTGGCCCGGGTCGCCGCGCAGCACTGAAGCCCGGAGGAACGACGACGATGACCGAACCGCAGCACCATCCCGCCGGCGCACCCTGGGACTGGCCGGAGCATGTCTGGCGCGGCGTGGTGGAGCGCGCGCGTGCCGGCCGCAACCTGCGGCCGCGTGCCTGGCCGAATGGCGCACGCTGCGCCGTCGCCCTCTCCTTCGATGCCGACCATGAAACCATCCCGCTGCGCGACGCGGATGAAAGCCCGATGCGTATCAGCCAGGGCCAGTACGGCGCGCGTGCCGCGATGCCGCGCATTCGCAGCCTGCTGGCGCGGGAGAACGTCAAGGCGACCTTCTTCTATCCCGCCGTCTCCGCCATGCTGCACCCGGAGGAGGCGCGCGGCGTGGCCGGGGATGGGCACGAGATCGGCATCCACTCCTGGATCCATGAGCGGAACACGGCTCTGCCCTACGAGGTCGAGCGCGACCTCGCCTTCCGTGCCGCCGATGCCCTGGAGCGCGTCACCGGCCAGCGGCCCGTCGGCATGCGCACGGCGAGCTGGGACTTCTCGCCACGCACCCTCGACATCATCCGCGAGATGGGCCTGCTCTACGACAGCTCGCTGATGGCCGATGACGACCCCTACGAGCTGACAGCGAATGGCGAGCCCACCGGCATCGTGGAGTTGCCGCCGGAGTGGATCCGTGACGACGCCGTCTACTTCAACATGAACCGCTTCGGCGGGCTGCGCCCCTACACGCCGCCTTCGGCCGTCGCCGAGGTCTTCCTGGCGGAGCTGGAGGGGGCTTATGCCGAGGGCGGCCTCTATCTGCTCACCATGCACCCGCACCACATCGGCCACCGCAGCCGCATGCCTGTCCTGGAAAAGGTCATTGCAGCCGCCAAAGCGAAGGGGGATTGCTGGTTTGCGACCCATGCCGAGGTGGCCGCCTGGTGCAAGCAGAACGCCGTGTGATCGCCGCGCACCAACGGAACCGTCCCGGATTTGATCATGCCGAAGCAGGCCGGACCGGGGCCACATCAATAACCCATCGTTTCCTGCCAAGCCTCTGGCTGCTCTCGGCGCCGCAGCGGTCGATCTGGTGCCTTGCCGCACCGGAGGCAGGCACGGCGGCTGCGGCGTCAGACATCTTGGCAGCCTTTTCTTAATTCGGTCGCCCAGGTGATGGGCATGACCGGCGGTGCAGCGGGTAAGGCTGTCGGCGCCATGGCTGTCCGGCAGGCAAGCGAGGTTCCCGGTGGGATGCAGGCCCGGCACGCGGCGTAGGGCACGGGCAGCCGCCTGGCGCAGATGCCTGCCAGCGATCTGGTGCGCATGAGCCTGCAAACCGGGACGCCTCTGGCCGGGAACCAGTTCGGCGGGCATTGAGCGGATTGGGTCGGGAAGGCCCCTCCCCGTCCGTCACGAAGCCAGCTTCGAAGCCTTCCGCAGAGCCGCGTTCGCGCGGCTCTGCCATCCGGGTCCGGACGCACGGAGAGCATCAAGCACATCACGGTCTGGCCGCAGGGAGACCATCTCTTTGTTCGGCGCCTTCTGGGCACCCCTCACCTTCCGCTCGGCGAGGAATGCGGCAGGCAACACCTCTGCGGCAGGTCGAGCGGCGGCAAGGTCCTGCTCGGTCCATTCCGGGTTGCCGGCATCAGCCGCAACACCAGTATCTTCAAACCAGCACTAGGAAATGCTTCGCCACCAGCGGCGCGTCAGCCAGAGTGCCAGCAGGCCCTCGGCGGCGGAAAGCGCCACGGCGTAGTGCGCGCCGATCGCATCCGCCAGCAGGCCAAGATGGATGAAGCCGACCGGCCCGACGCCGATGCAGACGGAAAGCAGGCCGAGCACGCGGCTGCGCATCTCCGGCGGCGTGGCGAGAAACACCAGCGTGGTCTGCATGATGCTGAAGCCCGAGCCGCCCAGCCCCGCCAGCAGCAGCGCCACTCCGGAGGGCAGGACATGCGGCAGCAGCGCGAAGAGCGCCATCAGCGCGCAATAGGAGGCGACGCCGCCGACATAAAGGCGGCCATAGCGGTCCGGCCGCGCCAGCCAGGCAATAAGAAGCGCACCGAAGAAGGCGCCGACGCCGTCCATGCTGGCCAGGAAGCCGACGCCCTCCGCGCCGAGCAGCAGCCGGTCCTGCCCGATCACGGGCACCATGCTTGTCGTCGGCCAGGCGAAGATGTTGTAGATCAGCGTGACGATCATGATGGCGGTCAGCCGGCGGTCGTCCAGCACCAGCCTGACGCCGGCGGCAACCCGGCCCAGCACGCCCTCGCCGGAGGGCGCCTGCGCCTCGTTGCGGTAGGTCAGGCGCAGCGTCGCGCCGATCGCCACGAGGTAGAACAGCGCGCTGAGCAGAAAGGGGCCCTGGATGCCGGTCGTGGCCAGCAGCACCCCGCCCAGCGTTGGGCCCAGCATGCGGCTGGCATTGTTGGTGCCCACATCCACCGACATGGCGATGCTCATCCGCTCGGCACCGACCACCTGCCCGAGCATCATGCGGCGCACCGGGTTGTCCGCCGCCCAGCTGACGCCGTTGATGAGGCTGGCCACCGCGAGGTGCCAGACCTGCAGCGCCTCCGCAATCGCCAGCAGCCCCAGCGCCAGGGACGTGGCGAAGGAGGCGAGCACGATCAGCAGCAGCGCAGTGCGCCGCTCCATCCGCTCCGCCCAGGCGCCGAGAAAGGCACCGAGCAGCGCCATCGGCACCAGCCGCAGCAGCATCATGGTGGCGACCAGCAGGGCCGAGCCGCGCTCCTGGTAGACGAAGACACCGACTGCGATGGTTTCGATCCAGCGGACGCCGAAGATCACCAGCCCGACGATCCAGAGGCGACGGAAATCGGGCTCGGCAAAAACAGTCAACAACGGCACGCCGCGCGACGGCGCGGCTGCGGCATCAGACATCTTGGCACCCTTTTCCCCCAACCTTGTGCCAACGGTCTGATGGCAACATCCTTGTCATCAGACCAGGCACAGCACGTCAGTGCCACATGCTCGACGTTCTGGTGAGGTTCTGGCCGCTACACCTTTGTGATACCGGCGTAGCGGTACCGATCACCCATCGGCCCGGTGTCGAGGCAGGTGACTGCGGCGTGGGTGACGGAATTCTCGATCAGCTGGAACAGCATGACGAACGGACTGGTCTGCTGCCCTTCCCGCTGTAGCGCCTCATACATTGCGGCACGCTTGGCGGCGTCAGGCTCCTTTCGGGCAGCCAGGTTACGAGCGCTGATCTCCGGGATGCTCCAGTTGGCGCGCCCGGGCGAAGTTCTGTTCCGGGCATCATCGGAGTTGTCGGTGTTGATCAGGAAGGCCTCGGCATTGGTGTTGGGGTCGAAGTAGTCGCTGCCCCACTGCACCTGGGCGAGGTCATGCTGCCGGGCGCGTGTCCGGCTGACGACTTGCCGGCTGCCCCCCCGGGTTCATGCACAGACCGATGCCGATCAAAGCGAGGTTGGCTTGAATGGCCTGGGCGATGTCTGCGAAGGGTGGCTCGGCCGTGTAGTCGAGGTTGACCTCGAAGCCCTTCGCCAAGCCGGCCTTGGCCGGCTGTTCATCAGGAATTGCCGCATCCAGGTCGTACGTCATGTGGCTCACGGCCAGTTTGGCGGCTGAGCGATTGGTGGCGCGGCTGAAGGAGACGGCTTGCGGGCTATTGAAGACGAGATCTGGGCAAATCCCTGGCGCAGGACGATGGAAAAGCCAGCCGATCAGCGGGCTTTTCTTGCTCGTACTCACGGTGCTCAGGTTGGCCACACCTCGGTTTTTTCTGCCCGCCGCTGCCCCGTCTGAGATGCACCAGAACCTGATGCGGGCCGCAGCTGGCTCTCTTGCATGACGCGCTCCACACCGTCCTTGCCGCGAACCCTGTAGGACCGGAAGCCGCCCTCCTGCGGCATAACCCGGGTGATGGTAAAATCACCGGCTGGAATGTGGGCGTCCCCGGTGCCTCGACCAAAGGCTACGGCCTGGCCGACCTCAAACTTCGCATCGCTCATGGTAACTAATCCTATCGGCGGCACCGCTGCCAGCAGTGCCTGGGGGTCTCATGCCATCTGCTGATGCAAGATATCACCTCAGGGCGTTCGACCGACAATGGCAGGTAGCATGGAAGAAGCTTGATCTGGCACATCAAACCAAGCCTTGGGCTGATGGCCTGCTGCGTCGCGGGCGGCAGCGCCCGTGGGGAGGCCGTCTTGCTCCTGGATCGACCTGCAAAGATCAGAACAGGGCAAAAAGAGAAGCTCAACCTTTTGGGATCACGTCATAATCAATCTTGTAAAATAGCATACGCCATTCTAGATAAGTGGCGTCAGTTTCGTTGTTCCGGTTTACTCCTCCTGTCCAACCATTTGGGCTTTGAGCTTGTTTCCGTTTCAGAGCGAAGATGATCCGCCGCGCAATCGTGCTCGGTGGTTTTCTGTTTTGATGGGAATATTCTCATGCCGATCGGCACCGTAAAGTGGTTCAACAGCACCAAGGGCTTTGGCTTCATCCAGCCTGAAGACGGCTCCAAGGACGTGTTCCTGCACATCTCCGACGTGCAGCGCTCCGGCCTGCAGGAGCCGCGTGAAGGCGACCGGCTGGAGTTCGAGTTGGTGAAGGGTCAGCAGGGCAAGGTCTCGGCCGGCAATCTTCGCAACGCCTGAAGGTTGAGTGGCCGCCGCGCCACTCCCTGAACAACCATCGCAGCGCCTCCGCTGTGGTGGTCTGAAGCCTCGGATGGACCTGTCCATCCGAGGCTTTTTCTGATGCGGGCTCGATCATGCTGAATCCGCGTCATGTCATCGCCGATCATCCCGACCGGCCTTGCTTCAGGGCAAGCAGCACGACAGGAACAATTTGTGCAATCCAAAAACATGAAGACCGACAGCGTCAGTCCGGTTGCTGACGCTGATCAGGAGGTCGAGGTGCTGTACCTCGCGAAGCGGCACCGGGTATCACCTGCCATTATCCGCGAAATCATGCGCCGCGCTGGATCCACAGAGCGGAGTGCTGTTGAGCGGGAGCTGCAGAAAGGCAAGGCGCGCCGCTAGCCGCGGATCTTCACACCATAAGCTGTTCTGTTGTTGAAGCTTATGGTGTGGCGCTCAACGTTGGCGAGCCTTCCGCGCTGCATACCGCGCGTCGCGTGCCGCCTTCTGCTGTGCCGGCAGTTCAGCGGCGTGCTTGGCCGCCGCCTCGGCTTCCAAAGCCTGTTGAACAGCCAAAGCCCGCTTCTCCTCAGCCTTTGCCGCCGCCTCAGACTTGAGACGCGCGGTCTCGGCGTCACAGGCGATCTTGCGAGCGGCATTCCTGGCGTCGCGCGCTTCGCTGGTGGCCTTGCGTGCGGCCGCCTGTGCGGCAACCGCAGGATCGTTTGGTCCTGGACGCGCCCGGAAGCGCTCCAGCATAGCCTCCTTCGCCCGGGCTGCTGTTGTCAGCCGTTCGCCGAAAGCATCGCTTTTGTGGGAGATCATACTGCCATTCTAGTCGCGATTGGCCAGAACACCTAATCATCTTTGTGATCCAGCAGTGATCCGTGCGGGTTCATCCGGCCTCGATCGAACCGTTCCACAGAATGCCTGTCAGGATATCAAGGTATAGTCTTGCCGCATGTGCAGCAGGACACCATGGCCGTGATGGCTGCTCCCACTGCGATTGCCACCCGGCAACCCCTCGTGGTCTAGCCGCCCACAGTCCGCCTCCCTATCTTCCCCCGCATGCTCCGTTCCCCTGCTGCCGACCTGGCTCCTCTCATCAAGCTGTTGCAAGCGGGTGTTTCACCCGAGCGCGCTGCCGCCGAACTCTCTCGCGTCCTGGCAATCTGGACGGCCGAGCTCAAAGACGACGATGAGCAGTTGCAGGAGCGACTCTCGGGCTTGGCCGAGCAGATGACGATGGGGATCGAGGACATGCACGAGGGCATCGCTGAAGCGAGCGACAAAGGCAAACCCACGTTGCGGCGGATCCTGGCGACGCACGAGGCGGTGCTGGATGGGGTGCGGAAGGCGCAGGAGGCGGGTTAACCATCGCACCGCCCCACCAGGGTGGCTACCACAGCACACACCTTGTTCCGGCCCATGCAGAGCCTATCGAGCACACAAACCGGCCGGTTTTGTTGATAGCTGACTGAGGGTTCGCCGTTATCAGGGCCAAAGAGGCGCCCCCTCCAGTCCCGCGGTTTCCGGCAGGCCGCAGATCAGGTTCGCGTTCTGCACCGCCTGGCCGGCCGCGCCCTTGCCGAGATTGTCCACCACCCCCATCGCGATCACCAGGT